>JAJYVM010000090.1 GCA_021792015.1 Bacillota bacterium
CTGGTCGCAGGGGATCTTGGTGCCGGTCAGGTGTAGCTCCTCGCGGATGGCCTCGGTGAGGGTCATCCGCGTGTCGACGCGGAGGTGATAGTCCTGGCCGTTGACGTGCAGCGTGATGTCCTCATACACGGGCGGGCGGTAGGGCGCCACGGCGACGGTCGTGGGGGCCGCGGTCGCGGCCAGCGCCCGCTTGGGCTCGTAGGTAGCGGTCAGCACCGCGGAGGCCGCGCCCGCCGCCGCGGTCGCCGTCGCGGCCTTGACCAGGAATCGCCGGCGCGTCATGCGCCCTGGCGTCTCGGTGACGGGGCCGGAATCGGAGTTGCCTTCCTCCATGCGATCGACCTCCTGGGTACGCTCCTGTCGACGGTCTCCCCGTACGTGTGATCGCGGACGCTGTGTGGGCCGCATCGCCGTACCCGCCGTACGGGGGCCCCGGCTCTATTTGGCGCCCCCGCCGGGACCGTGAGCCACGGTCCGATGCACCCATGGAGCCAACCGATGGACGGCATCGTGCGGACCCAGATGGGGAAGCGCCGGCTGGGCGGCATGGGGAGGTGGGGGTGGTCCGGATGTGCCGGGGCCCTGGGCACGCGCGCGCGGGGCCAACGCGGAGAATGCCGAGGCGATGCGGTTTCGGGGGCATCGCCCGGTGCGGGCGGATCAGGTGTTGAGCGGCTCGACCAGGACCTGCTGGTAGCCCCCGCAGACTCCGGCCTGACCCGAGCCGACCTCCTGCGTGAGGTCGACGCGGACGATCCGCGGCAGGCCGCAGCGAAGGGCCTCCAGCGCCTGCGCCAGCACCAGGCCCTCGCCGACCCCGCCGCCCGTGCTGCCCTGGATGCGGCCGTCCGCATGGACCAGCATGCGCGCGCCCGGACGCCGCGGGACGGATCCCCTGGCCTCGACCACGCAGGCCATGGCCACCGGCTCGCCGCGCGCCAGCGCGTCCGCAAGGCTCCGCCAGAGCGACGGATCCTGTGCCTCCGTCCCGTGGCGCCTGCTCTTGGCGGGCAGCTGGCCGGCAGGGAGCTCGCGCACAGGTAAGCCACTGCCGCCGCGCTCGATCGTCAGCATCTCGGTCGCAATCGCAAGGGCCAGCTCGCGGGGCGACCGAGCCCCGACGTCGAGGCCGATCGGCGCGCGCAGGGCCGCCAGAAAGGCGGGCGGAGCCCCCGCCGCCGCCACCGCGTCACGGAGGGCCCGCAGCCGGCGCGTGGAGCCGATCACCCCGACATACGGCAGGGCGGCCGCCTCGGGACGAGCCGCCAGGGCCGCCAGCACGCGCGCATCGTCCTGATAGCTGGAGGTCACCGCGACCACGGACGTCCACGGATCGAGCGGGAGCTCGGCGAAGACGGTCGCGTACTCGCCGCAGCGGATGGCCGCGGTGCCGGGCAGGCCCAGGGAACCTGCGAAGTCGGGCCGGCTATCGACCACCAGCGCCTCCCAGCCCATCCAGTCGCCCAGGGCAGCCAGCGCGCGTCCGATGTGGCCTCCACCCGCCACCACCAGCCGCGGCGGCGGCACGAGCGGGTCGACGAAGTGGCTGCGGCCGTCCTCGGCGTTGGCCAGACCGGGTTCGCCGCGGAGCCACGCAGTCCGGGCAGCTACCGCCAGCTGGTCGTCCGCGAGCGTGCCTCCGACCAGGGACAGCACGCGCCAGCGGTCGGCGGCCGCTTCCGGTGCGCCGGGGGTGGGCAACTGCTGCACCAGCACGACGCCGCTGCGGCTCGACAGGCCGGCGAGCGCTGCCTCGACGTGCGATTGCATGCGAGCGAGCGGGGGTGCCTCCGTCATGACCGCTCCTCCAGGGTGCTGCCAACCAGCACCTGCGCCACGCCCGCAAGCCGCGCCGCCCGGCGCGCGGCTGTCAGGATGCCGCGGCGGTCGCTGGCGGCATCAAACCGGTTGAACACCAGGGTCAGCCGGGCATGCACGGCCCGTGCCATCTCCACGAAGCCGCGGCAGTACTCCATGAGCTCGGCCTCTCCGAAGCAGGACGCGGACTCGGCGCCGAAGCGGTGGCAGATGTCGGGGCCCAGCGGGCGTCCCCATGCGTCGATGCCCACCACCGCGATGCACTCGAAGGGGGGAACGGGCCAGGCCGGCTCGCCGCTCCGGTAGCGCTTCAGCGGGTGTCCGGCCGAACCGTCAGCCTCCACCAGGACGGCACCCGGCTCATCGAGCGCGGGCACCGCCTCAGCCAGGTAGGCGGGCAGATCCGGGTCCACCCCGGCGACCTTGCCGGTCCTGGGGTCGAGCCCGGCGCCGAGAAACGCGGTGGGGTAGCCCGCCAGCGCGCGCTCGACGCCGAACGTGGCCGCGGTGAGTCCCTGTGCGTAGACGGCGGGGCCCATCCGGCACGCGCGCCGCTGCTCGTCGGTCGGCGGCCACATGTGCGCGGTTGTGGTGACCAGCGTCGGCCGGCCCGCCCGGCTGCGCTCGGCCGCCAGGCGGTAAATCAGGCTGGTCTTGCCGCCACCGCCGATGACCACGGCGACGGGCAACCGAAGTTGCAGCGTCTCCTCCATCCGGGTCGCGACCATGGCCCCCACCTGCTCCCCGCCGGACCCGAATGCGCCGGACACCGCCAACACGCCGCCGCGCACCGGCTCGGCTCACCCCGCGGCCGAGCCTGCGGAGGCGGTCGCCGCGCCGGGCGGCGCAGCCACCGTCCCTACCCCGGGCCGGCGCCCGCTCCGAGCCAGAATGCGCAGACGGCCTCCAGCACCGCGCCGCCGATCGCGAGGGCGCGGTCGGAGATCACGTGGCAGTATGCGGGATCGTCGCGCGGGTCGATGTCGCCCACCTTGAGCCCCCGCGCCACGGCCGTCCCGTCGTTCAGCAATCCCCGCAGGCATCCGCCGATCTCCGCGCGCACCTGGTCGCCACCGACGCGCGCGACCACGTCGCCGGCATCCACGTGCTCGCCGACGTCGTGCACGGTCGAGAAGATCCCGTCGGCCGGCGCCCGCAGCACCCGGGGCTTGCCGATCCCGCGAACGAGCTCGGGCTCACCGGTGTCGGCGGCCGCAGGGCCGGAGCGGATCAGGTGACCGAGCCGGTGGCCGCGCAGCGATTCCACCACGATGTCGACGTCGTCGCCGGCCGCGCACCCCGGACCCACACCAATCACGTAGGAACCCTCGCCCCGGTGCACCAGCGACGGCGACTTCGCCATCCGGCCGTCGACCACCACGTGCGGCCGCCAGGCCCGCACCTGGGCGAGGGCGGGATCCACAAGCACAGGCACGGCCTCACGGCGGCGGAGGCAGATGTCGGCCTCTGCGAGGTCGGCGCAGCGGCGGGCCTCGACACCCTCCACGCGGCAGCGCCCGCCGAGCACCGCCTGGGCGAACGATACGGTCCGGCGAACCACCAGCGGCCGCTCCAGTTCCGTGACAAGCGGCGGCAGGCCCGCGGCGAAGAGCCGGTAGGCGATCCCCGTCGCCACATCGCCGCCACCGATCACCGCGATGCGCAGCATCCTCGACCCGCCTCCCCTGCCGCCATTGGACCGCGCGGCACGGGCGAGCGGCCACGGCCGTTCGGACCGGAGCGCGGGCCCGAAGGTCGGAAGCGGCGACCGGCCGCCCGGCGTCATCCTGCTGCCGTCGGGTTTGGCACGGGCGGATGCATCGTCCCCACGGCCGGCTGCGGTCTGGGTTGGGACCAGCCGCCCTCGGGAGGCGCGGGCAGGATCGGGTGGTTGCGGCGTGGTGGCGGCGTGGGGGGCGAGGGTCCGGCGATGCCCGCCCGCCGCGCGCACTTCGAGCCGCCGCGGCGCTCCGCGAGCAGGCCTCCCAGCGCTGCCGTCGAATGCGGCCGCCGGGGGGAAGGGCAATGGCTGCCGACATCCCGGTTCCCGCAGCCGGCGGCGAGGCGTACGGTGCGCACGGCGCGGTGGCCTGCGCCAGCCCGCTGGCGTCCATGGCCGGCATCCGCATCCTGGTCGCCGGCGGCAACGCGGTTGATGCGGCAGTGGCCACTGCCGCGGCGCTGAACGTCGTCGAGCCCAACTGCTCGGGGCTGGGCGGCGTCGGCTGGATGATGGTCCATGAGGCGGCCAGTGGCCGCCTCCATGCCCTGGACTGCCTGGGTCCGGTGCCGCGCGACTTCCGCTCGCCCGTGCCCGACGGCCAGCGGGTGCACACAGGGTTTGCGTCGGCGGTCGTACCGGCCAACCTGGCCGGATGGGCGGCGGCGCTTGCGCGGTTCGGCACCCGGACCCTGGCGGAGGTGCTGGAGCCGGCCATCGACCTGGCCGAGCACGGCTTTCCCGTCAGCCGCCGCTTGGGCGGCGATCTCCTGGCCCTTGCGGGCCAGGCCGCGCCCGGCACAGATCAGCCATGGCTTCCCGGCGGCAAGGTGACGCCCGGCGGCGGCCTGCTGCGCGTACCCGATCTGGCCGCCACCCTGCGCACCATCGCCGCGGAGGGCCCCGGGGCGATCTACGGCGGTGACCTGGGTGATCGCATCGTCGCGCACGTCCGCGCCGAGGGCGGCTTCCTCGGTCGGCAGGACCTCGTCGAATACCGGCCCGCTTGGGTCGAGCCCGAGACGGCCTGGGCCTTCGGCCGCAGGATCGCCAGCATGGCCCCGATCACCCTGACGGCCCTGCGCATCGCGGAGCGGCGGGGTCTGGCCTCGCTGCCAGCAGGCGAGCCCGAGGCCATCCACCTGCTCTGCGAGGCCTTCAAGGCCGCCTGCCGCCATCACACGGGCGATGGCGCGACGCCGGCCGCGGACGCGCCGATCGCGCTGCTGGCGGAGGGGCTGCGCGCAGGGGATGCCTCACCCGACCCCCTGCTCCCGCACGCGCCCGAGCGCACCACCCACCTGGACGTGGTGGACGGCCAGGGAAACGCCGTGGCCTTCACGACCACCATCGGCGGTTTCTGGGGCTGCGGCGCGGCCGTCCCGGGAACGGGCGTCCTCCTGGCCAACATCCTCAACTGGGCCGACATTCGCGGCGGCCTGCCCCAGGTGCCGCGCTCCACCGTACCCGTGCCGTGCATCGTCCTCGGACCGGAGGCGGGGGCGGTGCTCGCCATCGGGACCCCGGGCGGCACCGGTATCCCGCAGACGACGCTGCAGGTGCTCGCCGCGCACCTGGGCCACGGCCTGCCCCTGCAGGAGGCCCTGGAGCGTCCGCGCTGGCGGATGGTCTCCGATCTGTCCGAGAGCCCCGCAATGCGCCGGTGGTGCGCTGATGGCGACCTGCTGCTGGAGAGCCGCTTTCCGTTCGCCACCCTGCAGGCGCTGCAGCAGCGCGCCTATTCCGTCCGGCCCATCGAGCCCTACTCGCTCATCGTCGGCGGCTTCCATGCGGCCGGGGGCCGCCCCGGCCAGCGCACCTTCTGGGCGGCGGCGGACCCGCGCCGCGGGGGCGCCGGTCTGGCCTGGTGAGTCGGGGCTGGCCCGCGCCGCCACGGGCCGGGCTTGGCCGGGCCGAGCCGAGCCCGGCCAGGGTGTGCGGCTGAAGACACCCGCATCGACCCGAGCACCCGGTCTCCGTGCCCGTGGTGCGCGTCGGGCGTGGGTGATCGTGGTCGCATCACCCGCCGCTCCCGACTCAGGTGGCCACGGGCCCGGCAATGCCGGCCCGGTCACACCGCGGCGCGGTCCCGGCGGCAGGCCAGACCACGCCCAAACGGCATGAGCCTGCGCTCGCCGCCAGCAGCCGACGTCGTGCCCTTGATCGCCGCCCGTCCGACCGACCAATCCTCTGGGCGCCTCGTGCCCGCTCGCCTACCGCGGATCCGCGACGCGGACCAGCAGCTTGCCGGTGTTGGCGCCCGTGAAGAGCATGCAGAGGGCCGCGGGGGTGCGCTCCAGCCCGTCCACCACCTGCGAGCGTGACACGAGCCGTCCCTGGGCGAGCCAGCGGCCCATGGCTCGTCTGGCCACGTCGAAGCTCCTGGCGTAGTCGCTGACAATGAAGCCCTGCATCCTCGCACGCTGCACGATGAGGCGGTTCAGCCGGGTGGGCCCGGGCGCGGGCGCCGCCGCGTTGTAGACGGAGATGGCGCCGCAGGCGACGATGCGCGCGCGCAGGTTGATGTGCCCCAGCACGGCGTCCAGGATGGCGCCGCCCACATTGTCGAAGTACACATCCACGCCGTCCGGGCAGGTGTCGGCCAGGCGCCGGCCGACGTCCTCGGCGTGATAGTCGATGCAGGCATCCAGCCCAAGCTCCCCCGCCACCCACGCGCACTTCCCCGGTCCGCCCGCGATGCCCACGGCGCGGCAGCCCGCGATCTTGGCCAGCTGGCCGGCCAGCGAGCCGACGGCGCCCGCCGCCGCCGAGACGACCACGGTCTCGCCCGGCCGGGGCGCGCCGACCTCGAACAGGCCGAAGTAGGCCGTCATCCCCGTCATGCCGAGGGCGCCCATCGCCAGCTCCGGCGGGACACCGGCCGGCACCGGCACAAACCCCGGCCCGCCCAGCACGTAGTCCTGCCAGCCCGTCGGCCCCTGCACAAGCTGCCCCACGGGCACGCGGGGGTCGCCGGACCGCACCACCTGGCCAAGGCCGCCGGCCCGCATGACCTCCCCCAGCCTGACCGGAGGGACATACGACGGGCGGTCATCCAGCCAGCCCCGCATCGCCGGGTCGACCGACACGTAGAGCGTGCGCACCAGGTAGCCGCCGGCAGGGGGTTCGGGCACCGGTGTCTGCTCGAGCGCAAAGTTGCCCTCCCGCACCATCCCACTCGGCCGCTCCGCCAGGACCCATCGCCGGTTGACGGCATCCACAGCCAATCCCTCCCCTGTAGCCTCATCTCTGCTCTCGTCCGACACGCTGCCCACACCGGCCTGGGCTCCGGGCGGCCACCCCCCAATGTGGCGATCTCCACGCGACGGCACCCGACCTGCCCCCCACTGCGACACGGCCTCCGAACAGCGCGCCGCGCCGAGGCCGCCAAATGACGGTTGCCCCTGCAGCCGGCCGTCACCTGCATGGGCCGCGGCTCTCTTGGCGGTCCACAGAAGGCCGTTCGACCCTGTTGCCCCCCTCCGAGTCATGACACCTTCGAGGCAGGCGGCGCCACGCGGGCCGCGGGCACGTCGGCTTGCCTCGCCGCCGGCCGGCTGCGTCACCAGCAGGTCGAAGAGGGTGGACGGCAGGTTGTTGGCGACGCTGGCGCCTGCCGCCGCCACGATCCAGCCTTGCGCGGGTAAGTGCCCGAGCCAGCCGGCGACGGTGGCGACCGCACCCGCGTCGCGCACGGCGAACACCACCAAGTTGATGGCGGTGGCGAGCAGGTGACACCCCGGGGGGCGGCCACCGCCTCGCTGTTCGCGGCAGCGCCTGCCCGTACAGCAGGTAGAGCGCGGTGAACGCCGCGCCTGCATCAGCCAGGCTCGCGGGCGGCATGGCCGCCGCGGACTGTATCGCGGGCACGTGGTAGAAGTCTGCCGCCAAAATGTCGACCAGATTGCTGGATGGCAGCGGCGTGCTGAATGCGTCGGCGATGAAGCCGTTGGCGATGAGGTAGGGCATCATCGCGGCTGGGGTGAGGCCGGCGGCCGCCAGCAGCTCGGCAGTGATTGGGGTCAGAATGAGGACCGTGCCGTCGTTGGTAAAGAGCGTGGCTGTGGCGGCGGAGAGCCCGATGAGGAGGAGGAAGGCGCGGCGGCCGTCGCCTCGGGCGGCGTGCAGGGCGGCCCAGCGGAACAGTCCGGCCGCGTCGCGGGCGCGCCAGAGCACCGTGGAGGCCTTATCAAGGCGCTGGGTCCGGGCTCTTCCCCTCTCGAGCAACTCCAGTCAATGGCAGTCCGCGGAGGCGCCCTTCGCGAGTAGCGGCCGAACCATGACGCCAACTCAGCGAACTCTCAGGCCCGGCTCAGGCTGTCACAAGATCCCGCGCCCACCGTGAAGACATCACAACGGGCGGGGGGAATGGCATGCGCCGGTGGCTTCCCTGGGTGCTGGTTCTCGCGTTGGTGGTCGGCGCCGCCGCCTGGCTGCACGACGGCCAGGCCGCCCCCAGCGGGGCTTCTCCATACCTGACGGCCACAGCCAGACGGGGCAATCTCACCGCGACGGTCTCGACCACAGGGTCGCTGGAGCCGGTCCGCGTCGCAGAGCTCACAGCCGTTGACGGCGGCCAGCTGACCGCCTGGAGCGTGACGGCCGGCGAGCGCGTCCAGGCCGAGCAGGTCCTCGGGCGTATCAACGACGCGGGCGGCCTGGCCACGCAGGTGCTCCAGATGGAGCAAACCCTGCTCTCCGACGAGGATGCCGCCCAGCAGACCACCCCCATCGACGCCGCGAGCCTGCGGCTGCAGGTGAAAATCGACCAGCAGTCGCTCGACGCGCTGGAGCAGCAGCAAGCGGACAACACACTCACCGCGCCGGCCCCCGGAGAGGTCACCAGCGTCGCGGTAAAGACAGGCCAGTATGTGACGGCCGGCCAAGACCTCCTCTGGGTCGGCAGCAACCCCCACCTGCTCTCCTCCAACTCCGACCAGGTGACCTGGGGGCAGAACACGGCGCTGACCAGCCCGGGCACGGCGCAGGTCGCCCGTATCCTGGTCCAGCAGGGCGACCTGGTCCACGCCGATGAGCCGGTGCTCGTGCTGGACGATCCGACCCTGGGCCTGAAGATCCTGCAGGCACGGCAGACCCTGGCCCAGGCCCAGGCGCTGGCCGCCGGCGCCGCCGACCCCGCCGCGCTCTCGGCCGCAATCCTGAAGCAGAAGATCGCATCGGATCAGCAAGCGCTGGCGGCCCTGCGGGCCGACGAGCAGAAGCTGGCGGTGAGGGCGCCCTTTGCGGGTATCGTGGAGTCGGTGAGCGCCCGGGGCGGCCAAACCGTGACCGCGGGCGCGGTGCTGGCCACGGTGGCTGACGCCAGCCAGCTGGAGCTGCAACTGTCGGTCGATGAGCTGGACGTCGACCGAGTCAAGGTCGGCCAGCCGGTGGCCGTGACGATCACCGCCCTGCCTGGCCGCTCCTTCACGGGCAAGGTGACCCAGATTTCGCGCGTGGGGAAGGTGAGCAACGGCAGGGCCACCTACGCGGCGACCGTGGTCCTGCCCACCCCGAGCGGGGCGCGCATCGGCATGGCGGCGGAGGCCAGCATCGACGTCGCCTCCGCCCAGGGCGCCCTGATCGTGCCCGTGGAGGCGATCCACACCGAGGGCGGGCGGACTGTGGTCGTCGTGAAGACGGCCTCCGGCTTTGCGACCGTCCCCGTCACCACCGGCCTGAGCAACACGACGGAGGTCCAGATCCTATCCGGTCTGGGGCCTGGTGAGGTGGTCGTGACCTCCCAGCTGGGCTCGGGCGCATCCACTTCCACGGGGCCGCTGAACCTGCAGGGCAAGACGCTTGGCGGCGCGGGCTCGAGAGGACCGGGCGGTGGGCCGGGGGGCGGCCCTACGGCGCCTGCGCCAGGGGGCGGTCACGGATGATCGCATTGGAGGGCGTGACGCGCGCGTACGTCACGGGTGGCCCACCGGTGCCCGTCCTGCACCGGACTGACCTTCGGAGCGAGCGCGGCGAACGGGTGGCCCTGGTCGGAGCCTCCGGCTCGGGCAAGTCCACGCTGCTTCACATCCCCGGTGGCCTCGACCGTCCCACCGGCGGCGGCTACCGGTACGCCGGCCAGGATGTCGGCGTCATGGACGGCATCCGGCTGGCCACGTTCCGCCGGGACCATATCGGGTTCGTCTTTCAGGCGTTCCACCTTCTGCCCGTGCTGACCACCATCGAGAACGTCGAACTGCCTCTGGTCTACGCCGGCCTGCCAGCGGCCGCGCGCCGGCGGCGGGCGGCGGACCTTCTGGAGCGCCTCGGGCTGGGCCGCCACCTCCGCCACCGGCCCAATCATCTGTCTGGCGGCCGGCAGCAGCGCGTGGCGAGCGCCCGGGCCCTTGTCAACGACCCCGCCGAGACGGTGCTCGCCGACGGGCCGACTGGCAATCTCGATTCGCGCGCCGGCGCCGGGGTCGTCTCGCTCCTCGAGGCCCAGCATGTATCAGGCCGCACCGTGATCGTGGTGACCCACGACGAGGCGCTGGCGGCGCGCTGCCCACGCGTGCTCCGGACCCAGGACGGCCGCATCGTGGCCGAGCAAGGGGGGCCGCCAGCATGAGTGTGTGGGAGAACGTGCGCCAGGGGATGCGCGGCGTGGCCCTCAACCGCATGCGCTCCCTCCTCACGATGCTGGGCGTCATCATCGGCGTGGCGACGGTGATCGCCCTCGTGGCGGTGGGCGCCGGCGCGCGGGCGGCGGTGCTGGCCCAACTTCGTGGCCTCGGTACGAACGTGATCTTCGTCTCCCCGGGCCCGAACGTGGAACTGAGGGCTGGGGACGCGGCCACTCTGCTCCAGCAGGTGCCGACCATCGCCGCGGTCGCGCCCGTCCTCACGGCCAGCCTGTCCGTGGCGGCGGGCGAGCAGCAGCAGACCACGACCGTGATGGGCATCACCTCGGCCTACCTGGCCATCCGAGGCGGCAGCATCGCCGCCGGCCGCGCCATCAATGCCTGGGACCAGCGGACCCGCGCCCGGGTGGCCGTCCTGGGCAGCTCGATCGCCGCCTCGCTCTACGGGGGCGCGTCCCCGCTGGGCCAGTCCGTGACGGTCGACGGCCAGCAACTGACCGTCGTCGGCGTCATGGCGCCACGGGGCACCTCGCTCAACGTCAACAACGACACCCTGGTCTACCTGCCGCTGAGCACCGCCCAGCAGCTGATGCAGACCTACGCCGTCAGCGTACTGTACGCGCAGGCCCGCTCGGCTGCGGTTGCATCGGTGACGGCCGATCAGATCAGCCGGATCTATGCGCTACGGTACGGTAATGCCCGCGCCGTCACCGTCAATAGCCAGGACCAGCTGATCGCCGCCAACCAGGACACGGGCCGGACGCTGACGGTGCTGCTGGGCAGTGTGGCAGGGGTTTCGCTCCTGGTGGGTGGGATCGGCATCATGAACATCATGCTGGTATCCGTCGTCGAGCGGACGCGCGAGATCGGCCTGCGCAAGGCCCTTGGCGCCACGGGCTCGGCCATCGCGCTGCAGTTTCTCGTCGAGGCCCTTCTGCTGAGCATTGGCGGCGGCATCCTC
>JAJYVM010000091.1 GCA_021792015.1 Bacillota bacterium
GATCTGGAGTAGGTGTTGCCAAGGGTCTGCTCGCCCTCGCCGTCCAGGAAGTAGACCTTGAGCGGGTTGGGGTTGGCGGCCCGCAGGATGGCGTTGGTGATGGCCGACTCGCCCGTGAACACCTGGTTGCCGGCCGAGTCGTACGTGTAGAAGTCCGCCGGCGTCGCCGAGGCGTGGCCCTTGCCCGACTTGACGACGACCGTGTTGTACTCGATCACGTTGTTCTCGGTCGCGAGGGTCGGGTTGCTCGCCGGGTCGATGTTCTGGATGCTGATCTCGCCGTGGCTCGCGACCTTATACTCCTGCAGGAGCTGGTCGACCTGGCCCTGCAGCTGCGAGCCCGGCTGCATGAAGGCCAGGATCTGGATGGGCTTCTTGATCTGCGCCAGGATCTTCATGGTCGCTGACGAGAGCGTGAACTCGTGGTTGGCCGTCAGGTCGGCGTTCGCCTGGTAGCGCACGCCGAGGGCGTTTACCACCACCAGCGCCGCGATGACGATCACCACGTAGATGGCCGACGACGGGCCGAAGCGCAGTCCGCGGTGGAGCGCATCGGGGCGCCGGCCGCCAGGCCGCCCGCCCTTGACCTGCTGCGTGCCTCCGGTGGGCGCGCCGCCCGCCGCCTGCGCATCCTGCTGCGGCGCGGCGGCCGCGGGCTGCTGCGCCGGCTCACCGGATGGGCCCGCGCCCCTCTTTTCCTTGCCGGGTCCGCCTGTACCGCCCATGCTAGGCCCACCGCCTGGTGTCGATGACGCGCACCGCCAGGAACAGGAAACCGGCGGTGATCGACACGAAGTAGACGAGGTTGCTGGTGTTCAGCAGCCCGGCCGTCAGGGGCGAGAACTGGGCCGGGGCCGAGAGGTAGTTGAGCAGGTTCTGCGCCCAGCCGGAGGCCGAGCCCGACACCCAGGACGACGCCCAGAAGAGCAGGGCCAGGGCGAAGCCAACCATCGCGGCCACGACCTGGTTGTCCGTCAGGCTGCTGGCGAAGACACCGGCCGCCAGCAGGGCCGCGCCCAGAAGCCATAGTCCGAGGTAGCCGCTGAGCACCGGGCCCCAGTCCACGGTGCCCAGCCGCGACAGCGCGAGCGGGTAGACCAGGGTCACGCCCACGAACACCGTCCACTCGGCCAGGGCGCCGGCGAACTTGCCGATCACCCACTGCGCCGGGGAGATGGGGGAGGTGAGGATCAGCTCGTCCGTGCCGAGGCGCCGCTCCTCGGCGAGCAGGCGCATGGTGAACAGCGGCGCCAGAAAGAGCAGCACGACCGCGACGTTCTGCAGCATGGCGCTGAGGTCGGTCGTCTGCGAGCTCACCACGATCGCGAAGAAGAAATACCCCGACAGCAGAAAGTACAGGGCCATGAGCACGTAGGCGAGGGGCGAGGAAAAGGCCGAGCCCAGCTCACGCCGGGCGACGGTCCACCAGCTCATGCGCGGATGCCTCCTCGGTGGTGAGCCGTAGAAATACTTCTTCAAGGCTGACGTCGACGGAGCGGAGCTCGAGCAGCGGCAGGCCGCCCCGGGCGCACGCGGCGGACACCTCCGCGCGCACGTCGGCGCCCGCCTCCGCGGTCAGGCGGAAGGTCGTCTCGCCGGGATCGCCCCCCGGCTGCAGGTCGGCGGCGGTCACGCGCTCGATGCGCCGCAGCAGGTCCTGGGCGGCCTCGGCGGCCGCGCGGACCGTGACCACCAGCGTGCGGTTGCCCCGGATGGCGCGCCGCAGCCCCTCCGGCGTGTCCTCCGCCACCACGCGGCCCTTGTCCAGAATGATGATGCGGCCGCAGACGGCCTGCACCTCAGGCAGGATGTGGGAGCTGAGCACGACCGCGTGCTCCTTGCCCAGGCGCAGCACCAGCTCGCGCATGTCGGCGATCTGGCGCGGGTCGAGGCCGACGGTGGGCTCGTCCATCACCAACACGGGCGGCTCATGCAGGATGGCCTGGGCCAGGCCCACGCGCTGCCGATAGCCGCGCGACAGGTGGCCGACCAGCCGTCCGGAGACGTCCTTCAGGTTCAGGAGCTCCAGCGAGCGGTCGATGCGGGCGGTGCGCACCTTCTTCGGCACCAGCCGCAGCTCGGCCATGAACTGGAGGTAGCGGCGGACGGTCATCTCCGGATAGAGGGGCGGGTTGTCGGGGAGATAGCCCATGCGGCGCCGGACCTCGAACGGCTGCTCGTCGATGTTGAAGCCATCGACGGTGACGGACCCGCGGCTCGCAGGCAGGAAGCCCGTCAGAATGCGCAGGGTCGTCGTCTTGCCGGCGCCGTTGGGGCCCAGCAGGCCGAGAATCTGGCCACGATCGACACTGAATGTCAGATCATGCAGCCCCATGTGCCCGCCGTACGATTTCGCGACGCCCTTGACATCCACTAGCGCCAAGCGGCATTTCACCCCTGACTTTGCGAACGCGCGGGCGCACCCGTGCGTTTCTTCGACTCCGCGAACACGCGGGCAGGCCCGCAGCGTTCCCCTGGCTCAGCGATGCACACAGCGAATGCTAGATCGAGCCACAAACCCCTGTCAAACATCAGGAAACCCCTACTGTGTGCGATTCCACGCCTGCGCAACCGTAAGCCGGCAATCCAGGCACCATGTGGTGGCGGCGACAATCGCCGGCTCAGGCGCGCCCATGCGGGCCAGCACGGCTCCGCCAGCAGCCGTCCGGCCGCCGTCGCGCCAGCCGCTGCCCGCCGGAAGCGGCGCCAGGATCAGGATGGCTCCCTGATCCAGGGGCGCGACGATACGGCCATGGTACCTCAACGATTCTTACGGAATGATGACGGCCGGCGGTCGGAGCGTCGAGCGGGCCACGTGGAACGGGCGGGGGCCGCCAGTTTCAACGATCGCGCGGCGACGCCACGGGCACGATCAAGGCGGCGAGGAGCAGCCCGCTGGCGGCCGGCCAGGCCCGCGCGTCCGCCAACCTCGCGTAGAGTCGTCGACACGGATCCACATCACGTGCGCCGAAGATGCGTCAAGCCGTGTGCGGCCGAGGACCATCCCGGTCATCATCGGGCCGCGCAGGCGGCCGGCACGTCAGGCCAGCCCGTAGATCCGCCGGGCGTTGCCGCCGAGCACCGCCGCCGCGTCGTCCTCCGCCTCGCCGGCCGACACGTACCCGGTGCGGTGGGCCGCGGCCAGGGCCTCGCCCAGCGCCTTGCGGTAGACCCGCGCGCCGAGCCAGTGGCCCTCCGGCCAGGAGTGGGCGTCCGAGGCGTAGAGCAGCTTGGTCGCCGGTGCCAGCTCCAGCGCTTCGGCCAGGTAGCGCGCGGCGCCCGCCGGCCCGAGCGGGATGACCAGCGAGCAGTCGAACGCGACGTGCGCATAGGTGGCGGCGAGAATGCCCGCCTCGCGCACATAGGGGTAGCAGTGCAGCAGCAGCACCGGCATGTCCCGCAGCGATGGCTCCTGCAGCACCCCGCGCAGGTGCAGCGGGTTGGCCAGCCGCTGGTCCGCGTCGGCGTCGCCATAGCCCACATGGAACTGGATCGGCAGGCCCTGCCGCGCCAGCAGCGGGAAGGCCTCCCAGAGCAGGAAGTCCAGCAGGGGCTTGGAGGCCAGGCGCCGCCGGCCCGGGCGGAACGCGGCCGCGGCGAGGTCGGCCCCCACGGGGAGGATGGCAAGCCCCGTGCGATACGCGGCGATGGATTTGGCCGCCACGGCCCCGCCCGCGCGCAGCCCCCCGACCGCGGCCCGCCATGCCTCACGCAGCTCGTCAAACGTGCGGCTCTCCGCGATCAGATCCTCCGCCAGCGCTTCGAGCCGGACGACCTCGAAGCTCCGGATCCCGGTGGCCGCCTCCATCTCCAGCGGCGAGAGCATCTGCTCGCGGAGAAAGCCGGTGTCGAAGAGCAAGGTGGCGATATTGGCCTTCGGCCAGAGCACGCGAGCCAGCTCCGCCGGGCTCGCATACGCTCGCCTCGCCTCCAGCACGGCCGCCTCGGTCGGCGCGCAGCCGAGGGCGGCCGCCACCTCGCGCAGCAGCCACCGGTAGTAAACGCTGTGCGGCACGTGGTCGCGGAGCTGCAGGGGGTCGCCGCTCTCCGTGAAGGCGGCGCGGTAGGCCATCGCGTCCGCCGGATGCGCCCGCCGCAGCGCGTGGACGTGGTGGTCGATCACCGGAATGCCCGTGAGATCCATGGTCAAAACCTCAGAATGTGGTCCGGAATGTCGTCACGCTCCGCAAAGGCCCTGACCTCGGAGCGCTTCACCGCGAGAAAGGAGCCGTGGAGCACCGGGCCCATCGCCGCGGCCAGCACCGCATCCGCCTCCAGGGCATCCAGGGCCTCCTCCAGGCGCGCCGGCAGCGTGGCCACCCCGCTCAGGCCGGCCGGATCCTCGGTCGCCTCGGGGGGCAGGGCCAGATGGCGCCGCACGCCGTCCAGGCCACACGCGATCAGGCCGCCCAGCGCCAGGTACGGGTTGCAGCTGTGGTCGCACGCCTTCAGCTCGGCGTTCGCGCCGGCCCCGGGCGGCAAAAGGCGCACGGCCGCCTCCTTGTTGTGCGCACCCCAGCTGACGGTGGCCGAGGCCCAGGCGCCGGGCCGCAGCCGGCGGTACGAGTTCACGCTCGGGCAGGTCAGGGCCAGCAGGGCCGGCAGGTGCCCGAGCACCCCCGCCAGAAACCACCCGCCCTCATCGGAAAGATCACCGCCGCGCCACTGGCGCGGCACGACAAAGTCCGGGTCCCAGAGGCTCCAGTGCAGGTGGGCGCCGTTGCCGGCCTGGTCGGGGAACGGCTTGGGGGCGAAGCTCGCGGCCAGGCCGTGGCGCCACGCGACCGCGCGCACGGTCTCGCGGAAGAGGAGTTGGCGGTCGGCCGCCGCCACGTCCGGGGCGGGCGCCGTCGCGATCTCGTGCTGGCCGTGGCCCAGCTCCGGGCAGTACAGCAGCACCGGCACGCCGACCGCCTCCAGCGCGTCCACCATGGCGAGCGCCACGTCGCCCAGCTCCATCATGCCCACGGCGGCGAAGCAGTTGGTGGCATCCGCGGGGCGCAGGCCCCCGTCGGGCGTCCGCGCGCAGAGGCTGAACTCGCCCTCGAAGCCGGCCAGCACGCCAAAGCCCGCGGCGGCGGCCTCGCCCGCCATGCGGCGCAGGAACGTGCGCGGGCAGGCCGCCCAGGGGTGCAGCGTGCCGTCGGCGCCGCGCGCGTGCAGGTCGCAGATGGCCGCGGCCTGGCCGGGGGCGAAGGGCATGGGGCGGTAGGTCGCGGGGTCGGGCATCATCCGCACATCGCCGACCACGCCCATGCCCGGGAACGGCTGCAGCTGGTCCAGCATGTTCATCGCCATCATCGCGGGGGTCAGGCCGACACCGCCCGCGATGCCGTCGGCCGCGACCGCGCGCGGGGTCACCGCCTTGCCGCGGATCAGGCCGGAGTTGTCGCAGTAAAGGCAGCGCAGCATGCGCACGCCGTCCGCCCGCAGCCGCTCCGGTGTCAGCATCGCCGCTTTGGCGCCCCCCTCCCGGCCCTGCACCATGCACGATCGAACGCTCGCCCGCATGCGGCGGGATTCGTCGGTCGCCGCAGGTCGCCATAGGCCGCAGCCCGCCCCATCCCGTCACCTGCGCCGCCCGCCGCGTGTCGTCGTCGCGCGGCACTGCCCGCCCGCCGCCCGCCGCCGTCAGTCGCGCTCGTCCAGCAGGAACGCCCGCTCCACCTCGCCCACCAGCTCGCCGAAGTATGCCACGGCACGCCGCAGCGGCGCCGCTGTCGTCATGTCCACACCCGCCATGCGCATCAGCTCCAGTGGCGGCCGCGTCCCGCCGGCCTTGAGCGTGGCGACCCAGCGCTCGGCCGCCGGCGTCCCCTCCCGCCCGATGGCCTCCGCCACCGCATGCCCGCACGCCAGCCCCGCCGCGTACGTGAAGGGGTACAGGCCGGTGTAGTAGTGGGGGACCGTCATCCAGTCGAGCGACATGCCCTCGTCGACCGCCACGGTGTCGCCGTAAAAGCGCGCGTAGACCTCGTGCTGCGTGCCCGCGATCGCCGCCAGCGTCAGCGGCTCGCCGGCCTCCGCCAGCGCGTAGAGGCGGTGCTCCAGGTGGCCCTGCAGCAGGTGGGTCACAAAGTTGTGCAGGAAGGTGCCGAGGAACTGCACGCCGACCCACCGCCGCATGCGCGGGTCGGCGCTCCCCGCCAGGATGTGGCGCCCCAGCAGCATCTCGTTGCACGTGGACGGCGCCTCGATGAAGAACCGGCTCGCGCGCGTATCGCCGATGCGCTGGTTGCGCATCGCCAGCATCCCGTGCCCGGCGTGGCCCAGCTCGTGCGCCAGCGTGAACACGTTGCGCATGCGGTTCGTCCAGGTCATCATCACGTAGCTGTGCACGCCGTACGTGGTGTTGCAGAAGGCCCCGTGCGACTTGCCCTGGTTTTCGGCGAGATCGACCCAGCGGTGGGCGAAGGCATCCGCCAGGATCACCTGGTACTCCTCGCCGAGCGGCGCCAGCGCCGCCCGGATCAGCCCCTGGCCCTCGGCGAAGGTCGCCTCCGGGCTGAACTCCGGGTCGAGCGGCGCGCCCAGATCGTACCCCCGCATCGTGTCGATGTCGTTCAGCCGCCGCCGCAGCCCCACCAGCCGGCGCACGTGCGGCGCCATCTCGTCGTGGATGACGTCCAGCACGCTGCGGTAGACGGTCAGCGGCACGTGCTGCGGCTCGAGAAACATCGCCTCGGCGGAGTCGTAGCCCCGCAGGCGGGCGAGCGCGACGTTGCGGTTGATCATGGCCGCCAGCAGCCCCGCCAGCGTGGTGCGGTGCCGCCGCAGCCCCTCCAGACGCGCCTGCGCCGCCTGCGCGCGGACGGCGCGGTCGCGGCTCTGCATGAGCCCCTCCAGGCGCGCGACGGAGGCCTGGATCTCGGCTCCGGCCTCATCGCGCACGGTGGGGAAGTCGAGATCGGCCGCCACCGCCCGCCGGTAGATCCCCGCGGGCGCCGCCAGCGCCTCACTGAGCACCCCCAGCGCCTCCTCCGTTGCGGGCGCGAGCATGTGCGCCCGCCGGTCGCGGATCTCCTCGATCTGGCGGCGGTAGGCTGAAAGCGCCGGCTCGGCGGCGAACGCCTGCGCCAGGACGTCGTCCGGCACGGCGAGCAGCTCCGTCTCGAGAAAGGCCGTCGCTGCGGCGATCCGGGCCCCCGCGGCGCCGACCCGCGCCGACCACGCCTGGTAGCGCGGATCCGTCCCGTCCGCCGAGCCGTGCAGGCTGGCGTACGACGTCACCTTGACCAGGCGCTCGCGGAGGGCGTCCGACGCGCGCAGGCAGCCAAGGAGGTCCGCGGGCCCACCGTTCGCCAGCCGCCCGCGGAAGGCCGCGACGGCGGCCGTGTCCTGCTCAAGGCGGCCGAGGTCGGCCTCCCACGCCTCGGGCGTGGCGTAGATGGCGGTGAGGTCCCAGGTGAGGTCCGCGGGCACGTCGGCACGCGCGGGGCGCTGCAGGGGTGGCACGGCGATCACCTCGCTCAACATTTCCCGACGAGATGGAATTCGGGACGGTGCGCGGGGGGCCTGCCGCCCTGACCTTGTCGTGACCGCGGCGCCTGCGCGCCGCGGCCCTGGTGCGCACCCGGCGGCGCTCCGGGATCTGGCGGGATCTCCCACGGGGCCCCCACAGAATGGCGGGTCCGGTTCCGCTGCGGGTGTGCTGGCAGCGCCGCACGCTGTGGGCCGGCGGCCGCTGCGGGCGACCCGCGGTCCTCATTGACCCCCAGGTCCTTCCGCCAGTAGAATCGGGTGGCTATGCCCCTGAGAGCGCTCGACCGCAGCCTGCGGCGCGTTTTCGTGGCGCTCCTGCTCTGGGGGGTGGGCTTCGGCCTTTACAACTACCTGTGGCCGAACTTCGCGTCCTCCCTCGGCGCGAACGGCGTCGAGCTCGGCCTGCTCTTTGCCCTGCAGACCCTGGTCAACACCGTCGTCGCGCTGCCCGGCGGCTGGCTCGCCGACCGCTTCGACCGGCGGCGCGTCATCCTCGCGGGCTGGTGGATCGCCGTGCCCGCCGCCGTGCTGTGGGCCCTGGCCGGCGGCTGGCAGGCCCTGATTCCCGGCATCCTCCTCTATAACGGCTCGAACGTCCTGGTGCCGGCCCTGCAGGCGTACGTGGCGGGCCGGGCGCCCGCCGACCGCGTCGCCTCCACGTTCACGCTGGTCTTCGCGGCGTCGTCGCTGGGACCGGTCCTGTCGCCCGCGATCGGCGGCTACATCGCCGACCGCTTCGGGATCCGCAGCGTGTTCTGGATCGCGTTCGTCCTCTTCGTGGCCTCGGCCGTGGTGCTGCACGGCATCGCCGCCGTCGCCCCGCAGGCCGCCGCGCCCGCCACCAGCGGCCGTGTGCGGCGCCGCGTCGGCCTCGGCGACCTCATGGCCGCGAGCCGGGCGGTATGGATCCTGTCGATGCTCGCGGGGGTCGTCATCGGCATCGACACGCTGGCCTGGCCGTTCTTCCCCGCCCTGCTCCAGGCGCGGGGCGGCGCGGGGGATGTGGCCATCGGCTGGTATGGCGCCCTGGTCTCCCTGAGCGCGGCCGTGGGCGTCGCGCTCAGCGGCCGGCTGGGGGAGCGGCTGGGGGCCTCGCGCACCCTGGCCTGGGCCCAGGGCATCCTGGCGGGGGCCACCGCCCTGATCGCGGGGGCGCCCGGGCAGCCCGCCGCCGTCGCCACGTCGCTGGCCCTGCGGGGAACGCTGGATGGCTCGCGGACGCTGATGACGGCGCAGGTGGGCGCCACGGTACCGCCCGAGCGGATCGGCCGCGCCTTCGGGGTGTACAACCTGGTGATCGGGGTGACCGGCGCCATCACGCCCTACGTGGGCGGCTGGCTCTATCAGGTCGCGCCGAGCTGGCCCTTCTGGGCCTCGGTGCCGCTGATGGTGGCCGTGGCCCTGCTGGTGCCGCGGGCGCTGGGGCGGCGGCGGGCCGCGGCGGTGGCGGTGTAGCAGGTCCTGCGGATGCCCGGAGCCCTCTTGGGGGGCCGGGACCAGGGCCGGGGTGCGACGGTGTCCCTCGCGGAGGCACCGGCGACGCGCTAGCCGCCCTCCGTCCCCCGATCGCGAAGGAACGTGATCAGGTCGCCCGAGGCCGGCTGCAGGCCGAGCGACCGCAGGAGCGCGACCACCTGGCCGCGATAGGTCGCCGAGTGGTGGGACATGTGCAGCAGGATCTCCTCATGGTAAGCGCGGGTCCTCCCGCGCGCACGCGGCGAAGACGGTGTGTTGGTTCGGAGTGCCCCGGCTGGTGCGGTAGGGCACCACCTCGGCCGGCGGCCGCCCGACGGCCACCTCGCGCCACCCCTGCCATACGGGCTCCCACAGCGCCATCAGCCGGGCGCGGTCCCGGGCGCCGCCGGCGGGCCCGACCGTGGTCGGCGACCTGCCGGAGACGCGCTCGAGCCAGGTCCACTCGGTGGCAAAGAGGTGCTCGACGGTGCCAGCCAGAGAGCCGTAGCTCGAGGGCAGGCTTGCCTCCCAGACCTCGGCGGACAGATCCCGCACCGAGCCGGCCGTGCGGCGGTCCGCCCACTCCATGTGCTCGACCACCAGGGCAAGGTCCACGGCTGCACCTCCGAGCCCGGGCCTGCCGGCTGTCGTCAGCTTTGGCGGGAGCACGTGGGAATCGAACCCACCGGGGACGGTTCACGCCCCCCACCGGTTTTGAAGACCGGGGGCGACACCAGTCTTCCTGCTGCTCCCGCATCATCCTAGCGTCGGCGGCCGCTGTACGCAATCGCCATTGACGAACATGTGTTCCCATTCTATCCTGAATCCATGGAAGAGACGCCGCCCCGGCCGCAGGTCCATGAGGTGGACTGCCGCTCCGCCCTCAACGCGGTCAGGGGCATGCCCTTCCGCTGGGGCCTGAATCCGTACCGCGGCTGCACGCACGGCTGCCACTACTGCTACGCGCGCGCCACGCACGCCTACTTCGACCTCAACGCCGACGACGACTTCACGGGCATTCTGATGGCCAAGCGCAATGTGGTCGAGGTGCTGCGGCGCGAGCTGTCGGCCCGCACCTGGCACCGGGAGCTCGTGGCCGTGGGGACGGCGACGGACGTGTACCAGCCCCTGGAGGGGCGCATGCGGCTGACCCGCGGCTGCCTGGAGGCCCTCTGCGACTTTCGCACGCCGTTCTCCATCACGACCAAGGGGCCGATGGTGGTCCGCGACATCGACCTCATCCGCCGCGGAGGCGGCACGGTCGCCGTCAGCGTGCCGACCGTCGACCCGGTGATCTGGCGGCGCATGGAGCCCGGCACGGCACACCCCCTGCAGCGGCTGCGCGCCGTGCGGATGCTGCGGGACGCCGGTATCCACGTGGGCGTGCTGATGGCGCCCATCGTGCCCGGGCTGACGGATGACCTGGACCACCTGGCGGCCGTGGCACGGGCTGCGGCTGTCCACGGCGCCCGCTTTCTCACCGGTAACACCCTGTACCTCAAGGGGGGTACGCGCGAGCACTTCTTCGGCTTCCTCGCCGCCAGCTACCCGCACCTGGTGCCCGTGCACCGCGGGCTCTACCAGTCCTCGTCCTACCTGGCGGCGTGGCGCAAGGAGCGCGTCAAGGCCAACCTGTCCATGGTGCGCGAAGCGCAGGGGCTCGGCGCGGGGAGGTGGCGAGCGGAGGAGGCGGAGCAGCTGGCGCTGCCATTGCCGTAGGCGTCAGGGGCAGAAGACAGTGCCCGCGACGAGCGGAAGGAGCCTCGCCACGACGATCCCGCGGTCGGTGCGCCAGGGGCTCGCGCACAGCGCCGCATCGGGCGGGCTCGCGCCTCGCGCCGCCTCACCCTGCCGCCGGCAGCGTCACGCGAAACCGCGTCCCGGCCCCGACTTCGGATGTCACGTCCACCGTGCCGCCCTGCAGGGTCACCAGGCTGCGGACGATGGCCAGGCCCAGTCCGCTGCCGCCCGTGTCGCGGCTGCGCGACTGGTCCGTCCGGTAGAAGCGGTCGAAGATGTGGGCGAGGTCGTCCGCGGAGATGCCGGACCCCGTGTCGGC
>JAJYVM010000092.1 GCA_021792015.1 Bacillota bacterium
GCGGGCTCGCGATTCCGGTCGCCAACACGGTCGGCGCGGCCGGCGGCAGCCTCGTGACTGCTGACGGGGCCTGTTTGGTCACGATTGCCCCCGGGGCCATCCCGGAGGGCGATACCGTGACGCTCAACGAATCGACGGCTCCACCGACCGGCATCCCGTCCGGCCTCGTCGTCGCAAGCCCCGTCTGCACGCTGGGCGGGTCGGTGCCCAAGCTGTCCGTGCCGATCACAGTGGCGTACGCCGCCCCGGCGCTCCGGGGCCGGTCGCCGCAGCGCCTGTCGCTCTATGCGCAGGCTGGCGGCGGCAGCGCGTGGACCTTTGCGCCGACCGCCGTAAACCCGGGCCAGGGCACGGTCTCGGCGCGCGCTGCGGTGGGCGAGTCCCTGGTGGTGCTGGGCAACCTGAGGGTGTTTCCGGATGTGCCGGCCGGCTACTGGGCGGCCGGACCGATCGACGACCTGCTGGCCGCGGACGTGATCGAGGGCTTCCCGGACGGCACCTTCCGCCCGGATACCAGCCTCACCCGGGCAGCCTTCACGAAAATGCTGGTGCTGACGTTGGGGTTGCCGGTCGGATCCGGACAGACCCCATTCAGCGACGTCTCCGCGAACGCGTGGTACGCGCCCTACGTCGCGGCGGCTGCGGGGGCCGGGATCGTGCGCGGCACCTCAGCGACGACGTTCGGCCCCGGTCAGGCCATGACACGTGAGCAGCTGGCGGTGGTCGTGGCACGAGCCATGAAGCTGGCGCGGACGGCGACACTGCACTTCACCGACAGCACGCGGATCGCCGCCTGGGCCCTGCGCGGCGTCGAGCAGGCGGTGGCTGGCGGATACCTCGACGGCTTTCCCAACGGCTCGTTCCAGCCCGAGAGCCCCGCCACCCGCGCCCAGGCGGCCAAGGTGCTGGCGATGTTGCTGCGGGAGGTGGGAACCTGACGGACGCAGGCGCGCGGCCGGCCACCGATGTGGCGGACCGAAGCGCGAGGCCGTCCTGAGGCGCCCTGCGACCTGCGGGCCGAGGTCGACCTGATGGCAGGCTCGGCGAGGCTGCGGTCGTTGGCGGAGGTCCGGCGAGGGATCTGCCCCATGCGGACGGCGGCCGCGGGACCGGGGGGCGTTTCGGCGACCGCCGCGCGTGGAGGCGGCAGCCGCCCGCCGTGCACGCGGGCCCGCCGCCCGTACCGGCGTCGCGCAGCCCCTTCCTCACGGAATACGGCCAACATGGCCGTGACACGATGGATGCGTGACCAGCCGGCAGGCACTGGAACAAGCGGTTGACATCCTGCTCGTGGATCTCCAGCAGATGGCGGCGCTGGAGACGAGCCTGCTGTGGCTGCTCTGCGAGAACCTGCCGCTGTCCGCCTCCCCTGCGCGCCTCGACCTGCTCCGCACCCTGCTGGAGCCGAACAGCGACCTGGGGGAGCTGCGCCTGCCGCGAACCGGCGCCGAGGTCTGGCGGGCCTACTACCTGGAATCCATGACCGATGCGCAGACCCTGAACGAGGGCCTCGTCGCCGCGCTTTCGGCGGAGCGCCCCGTCGCCGCCGTGGCCTCCACGCGCCCGGCCGCCACGTACGGCCAGGCCGTGCGCGGCGTCCTGGACGGCCAGGTCGCACTGCTCACCCATGGCAGCGGTGGGGTCCTGCTCCTTGAGGCACGGGACATGCCAAAGCGCAAGCCGACCCACCCCGTCCTCGAGACCGTTGTCCGCGGGCCCCACGAGGCCTTCGTCGAGGACCTGACGACCAATGTCTCGCTGCTACGCCGCCGCCTCAAGGATCCGCGCCTGACGTTTGAGGCGCATACGGTCGGCCGGCTGACGCAGACCGACGTCCGCCTCTGTTACATCCAGGGGCTGACCAACACCCGCGTGGTGGCGGAGGCGCGGCGGCGGCTGCGGGCCGTGAGCACCGACATGGTCCTCGACAGCGCCTACATCGAGGAGTCGCTGATGGACGACCCGTACTCGATATTTCCGCAGCTGGACTTTACGGAGCGCCCAGACATCGTGACGGCCGGGCTCTGCGAGGGGCGCTTCGCGATCTTGGTGGACGGGTCCAACGCTGCGCTGGTGGCGCCTGTGACCTTCTGGTCGTTCATGCAGGCGGCCGACGACTACTACCAGTTCTTCTACGCAGGCACGTTCCTCCGCCTGCTGCGCTTGGCCTTCGCCCTCATCGCCCTGCTCATGCCCGCGTTCTACATCGCCGTGACGACGTTCCACCAGCAGATGATCCCGACCGCGCTGCTTCTCACGTTGATGCGCGCCCACGTCGGCGTCCCCCTGCCCGCCGTCGTGGAGGCCTTCATCATGGAGATCAGCCTGGAGATCCTCCGCGAGGCCGCCCTGCACCTGCCCGACAAGCTCGGCACCGGCCTGTCCGTGGTCGGGGGCCTCATCATCGGCCAGGCCGTGGTCGCCGCCGGGCTCGTCACATGGCCCGTGGTGGCCATCGTGGCCATCACGGCGATCGCCAACTTCGCGATCCCACGCTGGGGGCTGGCCTTGGCCGTTCGGCTGCTGCGCTTCTCGGAGATGGTCGCGGCCGCCGTCTTCGGCCTGCCGGGCATGCTGGTGGCCACGGCGATGATCATGATCCACATGGTCAGCCTGCGCTCCTTCGGCCTCCCCTACCTGTCCCCGCTCGCGCCCATGGACATCCCTGGGCTCGGCGACGCCTTCGTGCGCTCACCGCACTGGTCGCCGCGGCCGCGCCCCCGCCTGCTCGAGCCGCTGTGGCGTATGCGGACCCGCCCGGGCCACCGACCGCAGCCACCCGCAGCGAGCGGCACCCGGGGCCGGGATCCCTCCCCATGAAGACCGGATTTCGCCTTGTGGCCGCGCTTTGCGCCGGCCTGATCCTGGCGGGCTGCTGGGACGGCATCGTCCTGACCGGCCTGGAATTGGTCACCGCCGCCGCCTTCGACGCGGCGCCGGCTGGGGCCATGCGCGTTACCCTGAGCATCGTGCTGCCCGCCAGCCTGCAGAGCCCTACCGGCGGCGGCACAGGGGCCAGCACCAACAGCCCCGCCACGGCCACCGTCAGCGCGGAGGGCGGCACCCTGGAGGAGGCCGTCTCGGCTCTGGCGCTCCAACTGCCCGGGCATATCTTCTGGGGCCACACGCGGGTCATCCTGATCGGCGCCGGCCTCGCCACGCGAGGTATCGCCCCGGTCGTCGATTTCCTCATGCGAAGCCGTGCCACGCGCCTCTCGACGGATATGGTGGTGACGCGGGGATTGGCCGCCTCGGTGCTGACGGCGTCGCCAGCCTACCGCACGCCGGGCAGCGATGCCCTGTTCGACGCGCTGCGCCGGCGCTTCGTGGCCCGCGCGCCCGTCTACGAGGTGGCCCAGTCCCTGGTGACGCCGACCTCCGGCATCCTGATCCCCGAGGTGGAGGTCAGCCAGCCCAGCCCGCCGGCGGGTGGGCCGAGCGGCGGGGGAGGCAGCGGCACGACGGGTTCGTCCACCACCCCGACGGGCTTCGCAGTTGCAGGTGCCGGCGCCTTTCAGGGGGGGCGGTTACGGGACTGGCTCACCCAGAGCCAGGTGAGGGGCGCCCTCTGGCTGCTCGGGCGCACCCTCGAAAGCGTCGTGCGGCTGGATGCCCCAAACGGCGTCGTGGTCAGCGTCAAACTCACGGGCGCGCGCTTCAACCGCGACGCGATCCGGCTGCCGGGGGGCGAGGCCGCCATCCAGGTCCAGGTCGACGCCCAGGATGCTCTGACGCAGGTGGACGCGGGCAGCCCGCCGTTGGGGAGTGCCAAGTACCTGCTGCTGCTGTCACACCTGCTGGATACCCGCATCCGCCAACAGGCGGATGCGGCCCTTTCCCTGGCGCGGACGGACGGGGTCGACTTCCTCGGCTTCGGCCGCCTCATGGCCGAGTATCAGCCCGTGTTCTGGCAGCGGGTGCACACGGACTGGCCCGCCACCTTCCCAGAGGTGCCTGTGGTGCTGCAGGTTCGCTCCCACGTGCGCACCACCGGCAACTTGGTCAACCTGCCGTGATGCGCGAGGACTGGGGGCTCACGCCATACCAGACGGCCATGCTCACCCTCGCCCTGGTGGGGGGCACCAGCGTCATCGTGCTGCCGTCCATTCTCGCCGCCTACGCCGGCCAGACGGCATGGCTCTCAGCCCTGCTCCCCCTGCCGGCCGGCCTGCTGCCGCTGCTGATCTGGCGGGATCTCGACCGGCGGCTGCCCGGCCTCACGCTGCTGGAACAGGCCCGCGCCGTCCTGGGCCCAGCCGGAAGCATCCCCGTCGGGGCCGGGCTGATCGCTCTCTTCGCCAGCGTCTGCCCGGCCATCCTGCGCCAGTTCGCCGACCTGATCAGCGCGGAGGCCCTGCCGCGCACCCCGGAAATCGTCGTCCTCGGCCTCATGATGGTCGTCCCGCTCTACGGAGTGCGCCAGGGACCGGAGGTGGTGGCGCGCCTGGCCGAGATCCTCGTGCCCCTGGCCGTTGGGGCGCTGGTGATCCTCGGCTCCGCCGGCCTCAAGGATGTGGTGTTCAACCACCTTCGGCCCTTTATGGCCCAGGGGCCCGGCCCCGTGCTGCAGGGGTCCCTGGAGGCGGCGGCCTGGTACGCGGAGACGGCCCTGCTCACCCTGCTGCTCCCGTTTCACGGGTACGGGCGCCGCCTGGCCATCACCGGGGCCGTCGCGGGCTTGCTGATCGCGGCCGGCCTGACGGCGGTCACCACGGCCTGGACCGTGGCCGTCCTCGGCCCGCTGGCGGGCCGCGTTACCTTTCCCATCTTCCAGGTGACGCGCGTGACAAGCGTCGCCAAATTCCTCACGCACCTCGACTCCATGCTGGTCGTGGCCTGGGTGGCCGCCGGTTTCGTCAAGACCGCCGTCTGGTTCTACGCGCTCTGCACGGCGGTGGCAGCAACGGTCGGCCTGCGCGACTACCGGCCGCTGACCGTGCCCCTCGCGGGGCTCGTGGTGGTGGGCGCCATGACCTGGTGGGCTTCAAGCGCACAGCTCACTGGCTGGGTGTTTCACGACTGGGTCTTCTGGGGGCTCAGTCTGGAGCTCGGGATCCCGGCCGCCGTCTGGATCGGGGCCCTGGTCCGCGCCAAGGCGCCCCGGGCAGGCCGGGTCACGGCGCCATGATGGGCGTCGGGGCGGCGCTGGCCTGCCTGTGGCTCTTCGAGCGGGGCAACCTGCGCCGCTGGGGGGCGGCCGAGCGGGTGGCCTTCTGGGCGGGCTGGCTCCTGCTGTTCGCCTGGGGCCTCGCCGTCCAGGGCCACGTGCCCCTGCCCACGCTGCCCCAATTCACCCGCTGGCTGTTCCGTCCCCTCTGGGAGCGGCTGCTGACGGTCCAGCCCAACATCTACTGGTAGGGGGTCACGGTGAGCCGCTCCGGCCCGTCCGCCGTGACGGCGACCTCCTCCTCGACGCAGGCGTTGCCGACGCCGTCCACCTTGAGGCGCGGCTCGATGCAGAGCACCATGCCCGGCTCCAGCACGTCGTCGGGCTCCAGCAGGGGCCACTCCATCGTCTCCATGCCGATGCCGTGCCCCAGGAAGTCGCCGAGCGCATCGCCATAGCCGAGGGCCGACGCGCGGGCGCGGGCCGCCGCGCGCAGGTCGGCCGGAGTGGCGCCCGGACGGCAGGCGGCCGCGACCGCGGCGGTCACCTGGCCCGCCGCCTCCGTCAGCCGGCGCTGAGCCGCGGCGGCCGGTCCGGCCACGAAGCAGCGCAGCACGTCGAACCCGTAGCCGTCGCGGGCGCCGATGATGTCCACGGAGACGTAGTCGCCGGCCTCCAGCACCCGGTCCATGGCCTGCGGCCAACGGGCGCCGCCATACGCCCAGGGTCCGGAGTGGACGCGGAGGTAGCGCACGAAGTCCGCCCCCGCTGCCAGGGCCGCTCCCTGACCGGCCGCGCAGACCGCGCGCTCCGTGACACCGGGCCGCACAGCCTGCCGCACCGCCGCCAGGCCGGCGTCGGCGATCCGGGCGGCCGCCCGGATCGCCTCGACCTCGGCCGGGCTCTTGATGGACCGCATGCGCGCGACGGGCGCATCAAAGGCCACGAGCCGCTCCGGGCCGAGCTCGCGCGCGAAGGCCCACGGCAGCAGGTCGCCGTCGACCACGGCCAGGGGGCCGGCGCCGAGCCCCTTCTCGCGCAGGGCGGCCAGCGTGTCGGCCACGACGCGGGTGGAGGCCCGCAGGTCGCGCACCGGCGTGAGGTCCGGCCGGCTGGGGTAGGTGTCGATGATGACCGGGTCGCCGTCGGCCGGGATGACGGCCACCCCCAGCCCGATCCCGGCGTCCTCGCCGGCAAACGGCGCCGAGATGAACGGCGGGATGTGGCCCGTCAGGTAGGCCATGGAGCCGGGACGGTCGAAGAAGCCCCGGCCCACGGCCAGCGCCCCCGGCAGCCCGGCCTCGACCAGCGCCCGCCGCAGGCGCGCCAGCCGCCCCGCGATCTCCGGCAGGGCGATCATCGTGCCCCCCCTCCCGCCATCGCCGGCCGGCCGTCCAAGCCGCTCGCCTCCCGTGCCGTCATCCGCGCACCCCTCCCGCCATCGCCGGCCGTTCGCCGGGGCCGCTCCCCCGGGCCGCTCGCCTCCCGCGCCGTCACTGCGAGCACCCCCGCGCCGTCGCCAGCCAGACGGCCTCCACCCGGCCGCCCCGCACCGCATATACGCGGTCGTGCAGGTTCGCCGCCGCGCAGCAGTGGCCGGGATGGACCTCGACCTGATCGCCGACGCGCAGGTCGCTGGCCGAGCCGTCCAGGGTGCGGAACGTGCCGTGCTCCTCGGAGAGCCGGGCGGGGCCGAGCTCGGGATGGTTCTTGGCCATGGCGGGCGCGGGGCTGCTCGCCAGCACCTGCAGGCCGCCGTCGGTGATGACGCGGTCCGGCGCCGGGCGGCTCATGACCGTGCAGAGCAGGCTGAAGGCCAGCCCGAAGGCCGGTATCTTCTCGTGGTAGCCCGGATCCATGTACACGTAGGAGCCCGCCTGATGCTCGGTCACGCCGGGGTACACGCCCGAGATCGCGTACGTCCCGGTGCCGCCGCAGGTGATCTCGCGCACCGGCAGCCCGTGCCGCGCCAGCAGGTCGCGGGTCTGCATCGTTAGGTCCAGCATCTTCTCCGTCTCCGCCCGCCGCCGGGCCTCGTCGGCGTTCTGCACCACGTGGCCCTCGTAGGCGTGCAGCCCGCGCAGCTCGAGCCCCGGCGCCCGCGCCACCGTCTCCGCCAGCGCCAGGGCGGGCTCGCCGGGCCGGCTCCCGCAGCGCCCCACCCCCGCGTCGAGCTCCACCAGCACGCCGATGCGCACGCCGCGCGCCGAGGCGGCGGCCGCGAGCTGCGCCACGTTGCCCGCATCGTCGACCGCCACCGCCACCCGCGCCCGCGCGGCCAGCGCACAGAGGCGCTCGACGGCCGGGGGGGAGACCACCTCGTTGGCGATGTACACGTCGTCGATCCCGCCGTCGACCATCGCCTCGGCCATGCTGACCTTGGCGCAGGTCACCCCCGGAGCCCCGGCGGCCACCTGCCGCCTCGCCACCGCCGGCGCCCGGTGCGTCTTGGCATGGGGGCGGATGTGTGCCGGCCGGCCCCGGAAGAAGTCCGCCATCGTGGCGATGTTGGCCTCCAGGAGGTCGAGGTCGACCAGCGGGGCCGGGGTGGGCAGCTCCGACACCGGCCGCCCCACGGCGGGGTGGTCGCTGATCTCGTCACGATACGGCACCGTCAGGTCCCTCCCTACCTAAACCCGCGTGCGCGCGGGGAAGCCCGCGCTTACCCTACCAAAGTCGCGTATCAGCCCAGCCGCGCATCCGCCCGCTCGACGGCCCGCAGCAGCACGGCCGCAGCGGCCGCGACCGCCTCGTCCGCCACCGACTCCTCGGGGCAGTGGCTCCGCCCGCCGCGCGTGGCCGCGAAGACCATGGCCGCCGGCACGCCCGCACCTGCCATCACCTTGGCGTCGTGGCCGGCCCAGCTGGGCAGCACGCGGTCGCCAAGCCCACAGTCCCCGAGGGCCGACCGCACGTCCCCGACCAGCGCGCGGTCCAGCGCCACGGGGACCGTCCGGTGCCAGCCGCCAACCGTGGCCGCAAGGCCCCGCGCCGCCGCCACCCGGTGCGCCGCCGCCTCGCAGGCGGCCCCGACCTCGGCGAGCGCCCCGGCCTCCGGCGCGCGCACCTCCAACCGCAGGTCGACGCGGCCGGGGATCACGTTGGTCGCCCCCGGATGCACGACGGCCGTCCCCACGGTCGCCACGGCCCGCCCCCCGCTGCCCGCCGCCAGATCCCGCACCGCCAGCACCCACGCCGCCGCCCCGCAGAGGGCGTCGCGCCGGGCGTCCATGGGCGTCGTCCCCGCGTGGTTGGCCTCGCCCAGAAACGACGCGTCCGCCCGGTCGATGCCGGCGATCGCGTCGACGGCGGCCACGAGGTCACCGTCGCGGTCGAGGACCGGCCCCTGCTCCAGGTGCAGCTCCAGGTACGCCGCGGGCCGGGGCAGCTCGACCCGCGGCAGCCCGCCGTCCCCCCGGGCATCCAGCGCCGCCCGCACCCGCGCCCGCGCCGGGCCGACGTCCTCCCCGACGTAGATCCGCGACGCGAGGCACCCCACCCCGAAGGCGTTGCCCTCCTCGTCCGCGAACCCGACGACCGCCAGCGGCCGCCGCAGCCGGCCCGGCCCAAGGGCCCGCGCCACGGCGATGCCCGCCAGCACCCCCATGGCCCCGTCGTAGCGGCCCCCGTCCGGCACCGTGTCCAGGTGGGAACCCACGCAGACCGGCGCCCCGCCGCCCGCGCCCGGCAGCAGCCCAATGGCGTTCCCCCACGCGTCACAGCCCGCCGTCATGCCGGCCTCGCGCATCCAGCCGGCCACACGCGCCGCCGCCTCCGCCACCTCCGGCCCGAACCCGGGCCGCCGCAGCCCACCGTTCGCTTGTTTGCCGATGCGCGCCAGATCCTCCAGGTCGCGCAGCAGGCGTGCGCCGTCCACCTCAGGCATCCCACAACCCCCTGCCAAAGCGCCCCTCAGGGCCGCACGAAGCGCCCGTAGCCAGCCTCGGCCAGGATGCCCCGCCCGTGCTGGTACACGAGCCGCCCGCGCACGACCGTCGCCGCCACCGTGCCACCCGTGGGCTGGCCATCCCACATGCGCGCCGTGTCCCGCGACTTGCTCAGCCACTGCGCCGTGCGGATGACGCCGGCCTCGCGCAGATCGCAGATCGTGAGGTCCGCGTCCGCGCCCGGGGCAATGCGCCCCTTGCGCGGGTAAAGGCCGAAGATGCGGGCCGCGTTCTCGCTGGTCAGCCGCACCATCTGGGGCAGGCTCAGCCGGCCGCCGCGCACGGCCGCCAGCAGGGCCGGCACCATGGCCTCGAGCCCCGGCGCGCCCGCCGCCGCGCCGCCCATGCGCGCCCAGAAGGGCTCCTTCTCCGCCACAAGGTAGGGCGCGTGGTCCGTCCCGATGACGTCGACATCGCCCGCCAGCAGGTGCTGCCAGAGCCGCTCCTGCGAGGCGCGCGGCCGCAGGGGCGGGTTGATCTTGGCGTAGGGCCCGTGCCGCGCGAGGTCGGCGTCGGTGAGGAACAGGTAGTGGGGGCAGGTCTCGACGGTGACGTCGCCCCGCCCGGATGCCCGCGCCGCGTGGAGGATCTCCAGGGCGCGCACCGCGCTGACGTGCGCGATTTGGACGCGCGCGCCTGCCGCGCGCGCCAATTCAAGGCTCGAAGCGACCGAGACGGCCTCGGCCAGCTCAGGGCCGGCAAGGGCATGGGACATGGGGCCGCCATCCGCGACCTGCCGCCGGTGCCACGCCAGCACCGCCTCGCTCTCAGCGTGCAGCACCCCGACCCGACCCGTGGCCGCGATGCGCTGGAACACGGCCAGCATGGCCCCGTCGTCGGGGCAGGTGAAGCCGCGGAACTCGTCCTCGCGGCCGGCCGGGGCCGCCGTGCGGAAGGTCTTGAAGGCCACGGCCCCCGCCGCGGCCATGGCCTCGATCTCGCCGAGGTTGTCGGCGCTGGCGCCGCCGTAGAGGGCGAAATCCACGACCGCCTTGGGCGCCACGGTCGCCACGCGCTCCCGGATGAGCTCGGCGGAGCAGGTGGGCGGCAGGGCGATGGGCATCTCCAGGAGGGTGGTGATGCCGCCGGCCGCCGCGGCGCAGGTCCCCGTGTGGAAGTCCTCGCGCTCCAGCAGGCCCGGGTCGCGCAGGTGGACGTGGGTGTCGATGACGCCGGGCAGCACGTGCAGGCCCGTGGCATCCCACTCGGCCGCCGCCGCCGGCAGCTGGCCGGGGGCAGCCACGGCGGCGATGCGGCCCGCCACGACGCCGATGTCCTGGGGCTCGGCCCCATTGGGACCAACCACAGTGCCGCCGCGGATCAGAAGGTCAAACGTCACACGATTCGCCACCCTTCGACGATACAGTTCCTGGTGGTTTCACTGTGCGGATCGTGACCCTGGACGACCAGGTCGTCGGGGAGCGCCTTGGCCATACGATCTTCGGCCCCGGCGGGCGCCTCCTCCTGCACGCCGGGGTGCGGCTGACGCACGACTATGTCCAGGTCCTCCGCGGCCGGGGCTACCTCTCCGTCGCCGTGCACGATCCCCTCTCGCCGGACGCGGTGCCTGTGGACGCGCTGCGGGATGAGACGCGCGCGAAGGCCAACGCCGCCATCGAGCGGGCGCTGCAGGGCATCGGCGAGCCGAGGCGCGGCGCCATGGCGGCGATCCGGCGCGTGGTGGACGAGATCATCGCCGACATCGGGGCCAACGCCTCGCTGGCCTACAGCGTCTCGGCCCTGCGCAGCGTCCAGGACAGCCTCTTCACGCACTCCGTCAACGTCTGCGCGTACTCTGTCATCCTGGCCGCCATGCTGGCCCTGGAGCGCGAGGACCTGCGGCACCTGGGCATCGGCGCCCTGCTGCACGACGTCGGGAAGATCTACTACCTCGACCTGGTCAACAAGCCGGGCAAGCTGGAGCCC
>JAJYVM010000093.1:0-7802 GCA_021792015.1 Bacillota bacterium
CGACGACGGCCGGCTGCTGACCTGCGGGGCCACGTCGGGCTACGATCCACGGACGGACATCCGCTTCATCTGGACGCGCGAGCTGCGCATCATCGGCTCGGACGGCTGGCGCCGCAACGACCTGGTCGAGCTGGTGGAGGCCGTGCGGGCCGGAACGGTGCATGCGGTCATCGACCGCGTCCTACCCCTGGAGGAGGTCGCCGAGGCCCACCGCCTGCTGGAGGACCGCGAGGTCGTCGGGAAGGTGGTCATCGGCATTGCCTAACTTCGGCGATGTCACCTGGCGCGCGGCCCGCCTCTACCCCGAGCGGACGGCCGTCGTCCAGGGCGGCGTGACGTTGACCTATGGGGAGCTGGAGGGGCGGATCCAGCGCGCGGCGCGGCTGCTGCAGGCGGCTGGCGTCGGCCGGGGCGATCGCGTTCTCATGCTCTTCCCGAACGACTTCCGCTTCGTGGAGGTCCTGCTCGGGACGCTGCGCTGCGGGGCCGTCGCCGTGCCGGCCAACGTCAAGCTCGGCGCGGACACCCTGGCCTACGTCGCCGACCACTGCGCGCCGGCCGTCACCGTGGCCCACGCCGAGATGGCGGAACAGGCGCACCGGCTGAGCCAGCGGGGCAGGCGCTGCTGGCTGGTCGGGGGCGAGGCCCCATGGGCCGAGCCGTACGATCTGCGATTGGACGGCGTGGCGCCGGGCTTCGTCACCGCGGAGGCAGCCGATGCGGATCCGGCCATGCTCATGTACACGTCGGGGTCCACCGGGGTGCCCAAGGGCTGCCTGCTGACGCACGCCAACCAGTGGTGGCAGGCGCGGTCCACGGCCCGCACGATGCTGCTCGACGAGCGCGACCGGGCCCTGGTCATGGGCCCCCTCTACCACGCCAACGCGTTGTGGGCGTGCCTGCTGCCGATGCTGCTCACCGGCGGGCAGGTCTGCATCCTGCCGGGGTTCGAGCCGGTGGCCGTGCTGGAGGCCATCGACCGCCACCGGCCCACCTTCACCTCGGGCACGCCGTCGATGTATGCGCTGCTGCTGGCGCAGGCGGAGGCGCTGGCGCGGTGCGATCTGTCGTCGCTGAAGCTGCTGATGTGCGGCTCCGCGCCGGTCTCGGAGGAGCTCATGCGCAAGATCCACCAGCACTTCGGGTGCGAGGTCGTGGAGACCTACGGCCTGACGGAGGGCGGGGCCAACGTGCTCACGCCGCGCTGGGGGATCAAGAAGCTGGGCAGCACGGGCCTGCCGGTGCCGGACGTGGAGGTGCGGGTGGCGGGCCTGGACGACCCCGCGCGCGAGTGCGGGGTCGGGGAGGTCGGCGAGCTGTGGTCGCGCTCGCCGGCCAACGCGGCGGGCTACTACCGCCAGCCCGAGGCCACGGCGGAGCGGTTCACGGCGGACGGGTGGCTGCTCACGGGCGACCTGGTGCGGCGCGACGAGCAGGGCTACATCTACTTCTGCGGGCGGCGCGACGACATGATCAACTGCGGGGGCGAGAACCTGTATCCAAAGGAAGTCGAGACGCTGCTGCTGGCCCACCCGGCCGTCGCCGACGCCTGTGTGGTGCCGGCGCCGCACGCCACCAAGGGCGAGGCGCCGGTGGCGTGGGTGGTGCTGCGGGAGGGCGCGGCGGCGGTGGCGGAGACGGAGACGAAGACGGAGATGGAGCTCCGGGAGTTCTGCCTTGCGCGGGGGCCGGCCTACGCCCACCCGCGGCGGGTGTTCTTCGTGGAGCGGCTGCCGGTGACGGGGACGAACAAGGTCGACCGCAGGGCCCTGCGGCAGGAGACCCTGCGGCTGCTGCCCCGGGGCCTGCGGAGCGGCGGCTGAGGGCACGGCGGCTCAGCGGGCGCGGCGGGCTTCAGGGGGCTCATCCGGCGCCGGCCGGCTCGAGCCACGGTGCCATCTTGGCGCGGTCGACGATGACGAAGCCGTCCTCGGTCCAGCGGATGGCGTCGCCCTCGCGCAGCTGCTGCAGCATGCGGGTGGCCGTCTCGCGCGAGATGCCGGCCAGCTGGCCCAGCTCGCGGTGGGTGAGCGGGACATCGAGGAGATACCGCCCGTCAGGCAGCTTTTTGCCGTCGCGTTCGGCCAGCTGCAGCAGGGCCGAGGCCACGCGGCCCGCGGCCGAGCGGAGGGCGAAGTCGAAGATCCGGCCCTGCGACCAGCGCAGGCGGGCCGTGAGGTCCTCGATCAGGGCCCAGGCCAGGTCCCCGTCGGCCCGCACCAGGGCAGCGAAGTCGGTGGTGTGGATCTGGCCGATCTCGCAGTCCGTCACGGTCTCGGCGGACGCCGCGTAGGGCGCATCGCCGGTGACCGCGGCCAGGTTGAGGGTGTCGCCCTCGCGCAGCAGCTGCAGCGTCTGCTCGTGCCCGTCGGCCGTGTCGCGGAAGATGCGCACCGTGCCGGCCAGCACGAACGACACCGCCTCCACCGGCTCGCCGGCCGTGAAGATCAGCATGTGGCGGCGGTAGCGGCGCACGTGCACGTGGCCGGCCACGGCCGCCAGGCTGGCGTCGGGCAGCTTGGCGAACAGGCGGATGGCGCGGACGGCCTCGGGCGCGGTCAGCGCGAGGCGCCGCCCGGGGCAGCATCCGGGACGGGGGTCGGGGCGGGGGCCGGGACAGAGGTCGGGGTCCTGGCCGGGGCATCGCCGGGGGCGGGGGCCGGGTGGCCGTCCGGGGCAGCGTCGGGGGCCCGAGTCGGGGTGCCGCCCAGGGCACCGGCCACGACACGGTCCGGTGCACCGGCCGGGGCAGCTCCGGGGGCACCGTCCTGGGCACGGTGCAGGGTGGAATCCGGGTCGCCGGCCGCCCGCCAGATGCGGACGAAGGCGGAGCCGTCGGGCTGCGGCAGGGTCTGGTGGCGGTAGCCGCGCGCCACGAGGTGCGGGTACAGGAACTGGGGCGCCCGGTCGTTGTGGATCTCGAGGACCGCGCCGGCCTCCAGGCGGCCGAGGGCCTCCAGCGTGCGCATCATGGGCTCGGGCGGCTGCAGGCCGCGGTTGTCCAGGCAGACGTAGGGCGCCTGGCCCTCGGCGGGCGCCACGCCTGCGGTATCGGGCGCGGCGGCCGGCCCCGCTTCCCCACGCCCGCGGCGAAAGCGCACCTCCCAGTCGCCCCCGGGCAGGCGGCGCGCCTCGTGCCGGAAGCCGCGCAGCCGCATCGCCGCGTAGAGCGGGATGGGCTCGAACGTGGCGAGCACCACCAGGTGCTGCTCCTGGGGCAGCCCCTTGGCCGCCCGCAGGATCCTCATCAGCGGCCGGCCACCCCGCCGCAGCTCATCCCGCACGTCCAGGACCACCGCCAACACCCCCGCTCCCAGGATGCCAGCCCCCGCGACGGGCACGCGGTGACGGCCGTCACGGCCCCAGCATATCGCGCCGCGATGTTTACAGGAGCGCCGTCAGGACTGAGCGGCCGCCGGCATCGCGTGCATCTCCACGAACAGGGCGGCCACCGTGCCGGCGGGCATGGCCCGGAGCAGCAGGGGCGTCACAAACGCGTCCTCCTTGTGGGCGTGGGCCCGAAAGAGGGCGCGCACCTCGTGCGCCAGGCCAAGGTGGCTGAGGCGACCGGCACGCTGCCCGAGGTCGGCGGAACCCCGCCCGCAGGCCCGGATCAGCCCACGCAGGAGCTCGTGCTCCTCCGTCAGCGACCGGACGAGGGCGCCGTTCAACGGCTCGGCCGCGGCGTAGAAGCTCCGCTCCTCACCGGCGGCGTGCGGCCCGATGTCCTCCTCGAGGAGGATCTGGAACCGGACGGCGGCATTGGCGGCGGCGGCCGGGTCGTCGTCGAGGCAGGCGCGGTCCAGCTCGGCCACGGCACCGTCCACGGCCGCCACCAGGTGGGCGTGATGCGCCTCCAAACGCTGCTGGGCTGCACGGTCCGTCAGCTCCGGCATCATCGACATCCCCTTCATCGGCACGGAATCTGCATCCCCTGGGCCGGCTGCGGCACGGCCTGTTCGCCGCGACTCGGCGCTGGCCTCGCCCTCGCTCACGCCCTTTCCCTGTGCTGCATCCACGCTACCGCGGGCCGGGGGCCGTCCCGGTGACTGCGGACCGTTCCGGCGGTGACATATGTCACCTCACGCGCCGCCACCGTCCAGGCGCGCGAAGGCATCCGCCACCTCCGCGCGCTCCTCCGCGGTGAGGAGCCGCTCGGCGAGCGGGAAGACCAGCAGGTTCTCCTTCTGGATGTGGGTGCTGAGCAGACCGCGCGCCAGACGCGCCGGCCCGATCCAGGCGGGCTCGCGTGATCGGCCGCCGCTCAGCCAGAGGCCGGCCTCGATCGCGAAGTCGTGCACGTGGGCCCGGACGCCCTCGTGCTCGTCGAGGAGGGTCTCCAGGAGGTCCTCTGGCAGCCGGTGGCTCCGCAGGACGGGGATGAGGCCGATCTCCTCCTTGTTGCTGTGGACGTCCACCTCTTCCCGCAGGCGGTCGATCATGGCCCCGAGGGCAGCGGCCAGCTCGGGCGGCTCGGCGCCCCGCTCGGCGCGCACGCAGAGATCTTCCAGCTCCTGCAGGCGCATGACCAGCTCGTCGTGGTCGGCGCACAGGGCCCGGACGGGATCCATCGCAGCACCCCTCCGCACGCGGCGGCATCTCGATCAGCGCGAAGCGGCGGCGAGCCGGTGGACGGCACCGGCCGGCCCCGGTCCGCTTCGCCGCCGAACCACGCGCACCAGGTTGGTGAGGAGCAGGGCCGCACCCGCCAGCAGGGCGACGGCGCCCGCCTCGGCCAGCCCGGGCCGCGCGGTCGCGGCTCCCAGGGCCAGCAGCGCCGGGGCCGCCGCAACCGTCCAGAGGTTGGCCTCACCCGACCGGGCGTCGTACATCTCGCGCAGCAGCGGTACGGGCGCGGTGCCGGCCACGTGCGCGTACCGGTCGTACCAGACGAGGAAGGGCACGATCTTATAGAGCTGGCCGTTGATGAGGCACCCGGCCCAGCCCAGGAGCGCCAGCTCGACGAGCACGGCGGGCGGGACCGGCAGCCACCCGGCCACGTCCATCCATGTCATCAGGGCGGCCGCCGCCAGGTAGGCCAGGGCCGCGACCGTGAAGCGGAGGCTCAGATCGAGTCGGCGGCCGCGGGCCCGCAGGTAGAGGCCCTGATCGACGACGAACAGCAGGATGCCGGCCAGAGGCACCACTCCCGCCGCCTCAACGGCCGGCCGGGTGGGGTCCACCGTGAGCACGGCCAGGACCAGCAGAAGGCCGCCACCCACCAGCCCGAGGACGGCGCGCCCCCATCCGGCGCCGCGCCCGTGCGCGAGCGCGAACATCGGGACCAGCTTGTACGCGACGCCCATGGCCAGCAGCGTGATCCAGCCGAGCACGCCGAGCAGGACGTGGACGGCGATGTGGCTGACGGGGCCTTGGCTCAGGAACGGGTGGAGGATATCGCAGGCCAGGGTCAGGCCGTAGAGGCCCACGGCCGCCAGGAATGTCGTCGCGGCGGCGAAGTACGGTCCCGGCAGGCCAGGGACAGGTGCCCGCGCGAGCGTCCGGATCACGTTATACGCGTACCCGGCGAGGCCGCCCACGACGAGGGCCCCGCCCGCGACCAGCAGGGGCGGCCAGAAGACCCAGAAGCCCACGACCAGGGCCAGCACGCCCGGCACGAAGAGCCAGAAGGCGGCATGCGCGATGCGCTCGCTCCAAATCGGCGCACCGAGGACGACGGGCAGCAGCTGGTACGTCGCGCCCATGATCGTCAGCGTGATCCAGCCCAGCGTCAGCACGTGCGTCAGGGCCAGGCCGCGGGTCGTGAAGGGATCGGCCAGCACCGCCGGGGCCGTGGCGACCAGCAGCACCGCGGCGAGCAGCAGGGCGCCGGCCCCCACCATGAGATGGCGCAACGGAAGATGGACATCGGGCTTCTGGCGGCTCGCGAGCGGACTCATCTGCAGTTCACCCCGCGCCCCCGATGCTAGCCGCCCGCCCGGCCCGGAGGCGGTGATGGGCATCACCGTCCTGCACCGACCCCTTTCGCCGCAGTCCGCGAACGAAGATGATGAGCGAGGGAGGCCTGCTTTCATGCCACGCATACCGGATGCGCACCCCGACGAGGTCACCGACCCCGAGCTCGCGGAGCGTCTGCGCAGCCAGATCGCGCAGCATGGCCACGCCGTCGGCTCCACCGGCCTGCTGGCGCGCCGGCCGTCTGTGGCCCGCGCCTGGAGCGGCCTGTTCGCCGGCCTCGCGGAGTCGGGACTGCTGAAGCGGCCTCTGCGCCACCTCGTCAACCGGCGCGTCGCCATGACCGTCGGATGCCCCTACTGAGCGGATCTGCACGCTGCCGGCGGCAGCGAGGCGGGCCTCGGCGACGAGAAGCTGCTGGACCTCGACCGTTATGCGGAAAGCCCCCACTACAGCGAGCGGGAGCGCGCGGCGCTGGCGCTGACCGACGCCCTGACAGCGACGCCTCAAGCGGTCGACGATGCGACCTTCGCGCGGGCGCGGGCGCAGTTCAGCCCCGACGAGCTGGTCGAGCTGGTCGCCCTGGCCGCGTGGGAAAACAGCGTCAGCCGCTTCAATCACGCATTCGGGGTGGAGGCCATCGGTCTCTGGCACCCGGGGGCGGGCGCCGGCGGGGGCCGGTAGGGGTTGGGGCGGCCGGGGGGAGGTGCCGGCAGGCCTCCCCCCGGCCGCGGGCTCGGCTCAGCTCCGGAAGAAGTCCGCGTTCTTTTGAATGTACGCGCGCCAGTTCGCCGGCACCTCGTCCTCGTCGTAGATGGCGCTGACGGGGCAGACCGTCGAGCAGGCGCTGCAGCCGATGCACTCATCGGGGTCGATGAAGTACTGGTCCTCCCCCTCGTGGATGCAATTCACCGGGCAGACCTCGACACATGAGGCGTCCTTGCTTCCGATGCAGGGCTCGGTGATCACATAGATCATCCGGCGGTCACCTCCACGGCAAGCCTAGCGCGAGGCCGCCAGGCGGGGCGGTGATCGCCGTCACCGCCCCTCACGCCAGCAGGCGGGCCGCGCGGGCGGCCAGCTCGCGGATGGGGTCGAGCTCGCGGGCGCTGAAGCGCCCGATCTGCCCGCTCTCGGCGACCAGGGCCCCAACCCGCTCGCCACCGTCGACGAGCGGCAGCGCAACGACACTGCGCAGACCGAGGTAGCACTGGGGAGACCGCCCGGCCGCCTCCTCCTCGCCGTCCGCGACCAGCTCCTGCCCGGACGCCATGACGGCCTCGGCAAAGGTCGCCAGCACGTCGTCTTCGTCGGGGACGCCGACGATGAGCGGTGCGGCAAGGCTGGGCGCATGGAAGAGGATGGCGTCGAACCGCCGGGTGCGCTGGAGCGCACCCTCCCCCACAACCCACAGCGCCTGCTCGACGACGGCGGCGCGGATCAGGGGCATGTGCGCGGAGACCGGGTCGCCGGGGTCTGCAGTCAGCGTGATGTCCGTCGCAGCGGCGAGCTCGCCAGCCGCCCGCAATGCGGCAGATTGCTCCGGCAGCGCCAGCCAGGCGCGCAGCGCCGCCTCGGACGGGTTGGGCCCCGGCGGCGCGGCCAGCGCCGGGAGCCAGCGGTCGCACGGGCCCGGCGGCCGGTCACCGGGCCAGCGGACCGTGAGGAAGACGCGCATGCCGCCATCAGGCCGCATGCGGCTCATGCATGGGCACCGCGCGGACAGCCCTGCTGACGGAAAGCGCCTCCCCCACCACCATAGCCGGACCCGTCCGGCGCGGTGTCAAGATCGTGCGCCTGGGCGCCGCACACCAGGCTGGTGGCAGCGCCCAGGGAGAGGGTCGCTCCGTGAGGCGCATCCGCTTCGGGGCCGGCCCATCACGCGC
>JAJYVM010000093.1:7812-10971 GCA_021792015.1 Bacillota bacterium
AGCCCGTCGATGTCCTCCAGGTGGTACAGGCCCTCGGCGATATCCAGGCTGTTTTCCATCGCCTGCGGCGTGCACTCGGCGTCCATCTCGCAACCGTGGCCGGCGAACAGCTCGCGCGCCTCCGGCATGCTCTCGACGATGTCCCAGATCACGGACTCCCCCGTGATCTCCATGTCGCTCACCCCTGCTGCTCCTGCAGCTTCCGCTGCAGGGCGTTGAGCTCGGCGATCAGCCCCGGCAGGTCCTCGAGGCCGCACCACTCCTCCGCGTCCTCGAGCGTAGTGGAATCGCGCACGACGCTGCAGTCGCCGCCCGGGTCCACATTGTGCCGCCGGAACGCCTCGGGCGCCTCGGGGCTCGACTGCCAGGCCTGCACGACCAGCGTGGTCCGATCGATCGTCATTCTGGGCACCTCCCTGAGTGCGTGCGGGTTCAGCGGGTCACGAGGCGGGGCGCCGGATCCGCGTGCTGGACGGCCATCCGCGGGTTGCCGACCTCGATGCGGCCACGCCGCGGCTGCAAAATGACCGGGTCGAGGTAGGCGCCGGCAAGGCGCAGGCCGCCGAGTGCGAGCAGGTAGTGGGCCAGGGCCGCATCCTTGATGAGCCGGGCCGGCCATCCCGTCAACATCAGGTTGCCGGCCGCGACCACAGCTGCAGCCGACCGCGCGCCGAGCCCGAGGGCGGCACCGCGCTCGCTGAGGTGGCTGGGTCGCGGCGGCAGGCCGGCCAGGTCGCGAGCCACGCTCACGGCGACGGCGGCTCCGGCCTGCATCGCAATCTGGGCAGACTGCGCGAGCAGCTCGCCGTTCGGCGCCGTCACGGCCGCCGCATCGCCGACGGCATAGACGTCGGGCCAGGCGCGCGACCGCAGGGTGGAGTCGACGGGAATGCGGCCGGCCGCCAGCGGCGCGCCGAGAGCGGCCACCGCGTCCGCGGCCCGGACGCCGCCGGCCCAGATGACGGCGCCGGCCGGGAGCGTCGTGCCGTCGGCCAGGATCACGGCGTCCCCGGTCACCGCCCGCACGGACGCGTTGAGGTGAAGGACGACGCCGCGCCGCACGAGATCCTGCGCCACTGCCCTGGCCAGCGCCGGCGCAAACGTCGGCAGGATGCGCGGCGCCCGCTCCACCACGTGCACCTGCGCCTCGCCCAGGGCGAGGCCGAACGCCTCCGTCAGGGCCACCAGCCGGTCCTGGAGCTGGCCGGCCACCTCGACGCCCGCGAAGCCCGCGCCCACCACGACCACCGAGGCGGCGGCACGGCGCTCAGGCGCGCTGGCGGCGCGGGCAGCCGAGTGCGCCTGCAACGTGACCCGGCGGCGGATCGCGCAGGCGTGCTCGAAGTCCCAGAGCGGCAGGGCGAACTCCGCCGCGCCGGGCACCGAGCCCGGGGCCGGGATGTGCGGCTGGCTGCCGAGAGCAACCACGAGGCGCGCGTAGCGGAGCGGGCCGGTGTCCGTCTCGACCAGACGGCGCTCGGGATCGATCTCCAGCACGCTGGCGGGCAGGAACTCGACGGGCGTGCCCTCCAGCGCATCGGCCACGGGCAGGCGCACCGCACACGGGCTCGTGCCGGCGACGGCCTCGGGCAGCTTGGGACGCAGGGTCTGGTAGGCGTGGCGGTCCACGAGCAGCACGCGGTGGCTGGCCGCAATCCGCCGGGCGGCCGTCAGGCCCGCAAACCCTGCGCCGAGAATGAGGACATCGGTTTCGCGCGTGTCTGCCACGGCAACCTCACCCCTGCTTCCGCCGGCCCCCGGATGGGATTGCCGGCACGTTCATCGCACCCCCATCGTGCGCGTGAGCGTGCCGGGCGGGCCGTGACCGGTGAAGCGGCGGGCACGTGATCCGCGTCACAACTGTGTGGGGTGGACTGTGGGGGTAGCGGCGCGGCACGCTGGAGGCTGCCGGATCTGACGGATCGAAGGGACCGCATGAATCGCAGGAATTGCATGAAGCGCAGCGCGCGCGATTTCGGCCGTGCGCCATGCGGACGCGCGCGATTTCGGCCGTGCGCCATGCGGACGCGCGCGATTTCGGCCGTGCGCGCAATTCGGACATGCGCGCTTCGGAGCAGGTTCGGAGCACGCGCGATGCGGGCGCGGGCGGTCCGGAGCATGTGCCCAATCGATCGACCGTGCTCGATGCAAAGAAGTGAAGCGCCGGGGGCGACGGGCCGGACGGAGGTGGCGCCGCCGGTCGCCGCCGCCAGCGGCTAGCGACGGTCCAGCCGGACGCGCCAGACCGACGGGCCCTGCTCAAGGTAGGTCCAGTCGAAGGTGCCTGCGCGCTCCGCCTGCATCTGGTAGCGCAGGGGCTTCGGGTCGTGGTCGTTGATGAGCACCATGGCCTCGCCGGGCTGCAGCGCCTCGAACTCCTCGAAGATGCGCACGTGCTTCTGCGCCGGCACGATCATCCTCACGTCCAGGGTCACCTTCACGCCGGCCAATGCATCGGCCATCGTCATCCCTCCGCCGCCCATCCTGCCGTCCGGGCGGGAACGCGCGTGGTGACGGCCGTCACAGCGCGGGGGCGTTGTGGCGCGGCAGCGCCAAACCGGCGCCACGCCCGCGGAAGCACAGGGCGGCGGAGCAGGCGCGGGTAGCCCGAGAGCGCCGCCACGCGGCGCGAAAGAGGCGCCGGCGCGCCAGCAGGGTCAGTGCTTGTAGAAGTCCGCGTTGGCGTTGACGGGGCAGACGGTCGCGCAGGCGCTGCAGCCGATCCACTCCCCCGGGTTGATGCAGTACTGGTCCGGACCCTCGTGGATGCAGTTGACGGGGCAGACCTCCACGCAGGCAGCGTCCTTGCTGCCGATGCAGGGCTCCGTGGTCACGTAGATCATGCGCCGCCACCTCCACCCTCACGGTAGAGTGGCACGAGTGGGCGCCGGCAGGCCACGACGGCCCTTTGCCGGAGTCCGGGTGGCACCCAGGGGGTGGCAGGCGTGTGCAGTTGATGGAGGTCAAGCCGGTCCGGTAGAGGCGGATGGGCGCGGGCCGGTAGGGGATTTGAGCGAGGCGCGACACTGGGGGCGGAGGCTGAGGCAGGTGCCGAGGGCCAGCGCGGAGTGCATGAAAAAGCCCTGCAGGCCCGGAGCGCCGGTCGGCCCGACGCCGCGCAGGTTGTGGTGGGTGCTGAAGTCGAACTGGGTGGTGTCT
>JAJYVM010000094.1 GCA_021792015.1 Bacillota bacterium
GCGACAACACGGGCGCCGAGGTCTACTGCACGATCTTCGCCCTGGCGGAGTCGCCGCAGCGGGCGGGGGTGCTCTGGGCCGGCAGCGACGACGGGCTCGTGCACCTGTCGGAGGACGGCGGCGGCAGCTGGCGCGCCATCACGCCGCCGGCCGCGCTGCTGCCGGAGTGGGCGCTGATCAGCATGATCACACCGTCGCCCCATGACCCGGCCACGGCCTATGTGGCGGCCACCCGGTACAAGGTGGACGACACGCTGCCCTACCTGCTGAAGACGGCGGACTACGGCCGGACGTGGACGTCGGTGGCCGGCGATCTGCCGCCGGGCGAGTTCACGCGGGTGGTTCGCGAGGATCCGGTGCGGCGCGGGCTCCTCTACGCGGGGACGGAGACGGGCATCTGGGTGTCGTGGGATGACGGCCGGCGCTGGCACCGGCTGGGCGGGCGCCTGCCGGTCGTGCCGGTCCACGACCTGGTGGTGAGGGGCGACGAGCTGATCGTGGCCACCCATGGCCGCTCGTTCTGGGTGCTGGATGACCTGACGCCCCTGCGGACGTGGCAGGAGGGCGCCGAGGGCGCCCTCCTATTTCCGCCGCGGGCGCGCCTGCGCCTCCGCGCGGACGGAGGGTTCCGCGGGGAGCCGGTCCCCGGCGCCGTCAACTACCACAATGTGGATACCGTGCGGGCGGCGGCCTGGATCGAGCGCCGGCCGGGCGGCGAGGCCGTCGCGGAGTACGCGGACGCCGGGGAGAACCCGCCGGACGGGGTGGTGGTCTGGTACCACCTGCCGGAGGCGGCCAGCACGCCGCCCAGCCTGGCGATCCTGGACGCCGAGGGGCGGGTGCTGCGCGAGTACACGGAGCCGGAGGTGCCCGGCCGGGCCGGGCTCAACCGGTTTGTGTGGAACATGCGCCTGCCGGGCGCGACGGCCGTGACGGCGGGCGACCTGCAGCCCTGGGACCGGCCGGACGGTCCGCTGGTGCTGCCGGGGCGGTACGGCGTGCGCGTCACGGTGGACAGCTGGCGGGCGGCGGCGAGCTTCGAGGTGGGCGCCGACCCGCGCGTGCGGGCGGGCGCGGCGGACCTGGCGGCGCAGCAGGCGATGCTGCTGGCCATCCGGGACCGGCTGAGCCAGAGCAACGAGACGATCAACGCCATCGACACGCTGCGCGGGCAGCTGGCGGACTGGGAGCGGCGCGCGTGGGCGCGGGCCGGGGTCGTGGAGGGCGCGGCGGCGCGATTGCGTGCCGAACTTGAATCGATTCGCGGCCAGCTGATCGATGTGCACATGCGGGGCAGCCAGCTCTGGGCGAGCGGCCTGCACGAAAAGCTGAACGCCCTGTTCGCTTCGGTGGACGGCGCCGATTACGCCCCGCCGCGGCAGGCGCGCGAGGTGTTCGCCGAGCTGTCGGCCCAGGTCGTGGACCTGGCGGCGCGCTTCCAGAGCCTGGTGGCCGAGGAGGTGCCGGCCCTGAACGCCGCCATCGCGGCGGCCGGGATGGGCCCGGTGGGGCTGGGGGGGTAGGGGGCGCACCGGGTGCGCCGGCGGCCGCGGCGGCGCGGCCTGCGGTCAGACCCCCACCCGCGGACCGCGCGGCCGGTAGCGGCGGTGGTGGGTGGCGGCACCGAAGAAAAAGGGGGGAGCGGCGAATGAAGATCGTGGTGTTCGGGCCAGAGCGGCGGGTGGGCGTGCTGCGCGAGCAGCGCGTGGTGGATGTGTGCCTGGCGCGGGCGAAACTCCTGGGGGAGCGGGACGGAGAGCCGCATCCGCGGGTGCTGGCCCGCGCCCAGGTCCCGGCGGATCTGGCCGCCTTCATCGAGAGCGGGCCCGAGGGCCTGCGCCGGGCGCAGGAGGCGGTGGAGTACGCGCTGGCCGCCGGGCCGGATCCCCGCGGCCTCGACGGCGAACCCATCGCGCACGACGCGGCAGGGGTGAAGCTGCACGCGCCCCTGCCGGCCGGGGCCCGCGTGGCCTGCGCCGGTGGCAACTTCGCCGATCACGCGGCGGCCATGGCAAGGAGCCGGGGCGGGCAGCAGGGCGCCGACTTCGCCACGCACGCCGAGGAGATGCGGCGGCGCGGCATCTGGGGCTTTTGGAAGGTGGACCGCGAGGCGGTGGGCCCCGGCGGACAGATCATCTATCCGGCGCGGACGCACCGGCTCGACTACGAGGGCGAGTTGGCGATCGTGCTGGGTCGCCGTGGCAAGGACATCGCGGCGGACGGCTGGCGGCCCTACGTCTGGGGCGTGACGCTGCTGGGCGACTGGAGCATCCGCGACGGGCGCGAGCAGGCCGGTCCCCTGACGTTCGCCCGCGGCAAGAACTTCGACACATCGTTCTCGCTGGGGCCGTGCATCGCCGTCGACGAGGCCGACCCCGCGGCCGTTGACGTCGAGACCCTGGTCAACGGCGAGCGCCGCCAGCTCTACAACACCCGCGACATGGTCTTCTCGTTCGGCGATTACCTGGCCTACCTGTCGGCGGATATGACGCTCTACCCGGGCGACATCGTGAGCGGCGGCACGGCGGCCGGCACGGCCCAGGACAGCAGCCGGCTACTTGCGGACGGCCAGGTGGATCCCGCCCGGTTCCTGAAGGTGGGCGACACCGTCGAGATCCGCTCGCCGGCGGTCGGCGCCCTGGCGGCGCGCGTGGTCGAGAAGTAGGCAGGGGCGGGGCCGCCTCATGGGCGGCCCCGCCCCTGAGGCGGCCCCGTCAGGTTCCGAAGCGGGTGGCGATGACCTGCCCGACGCGGCCGAGCAGCCGCGCCGGCTCCGCCTCGGGGCCGAGGCTCCGGTCGGCGGCATCGCGCGCGAAGGCCACGGCCACCATCGTCGCGTGGGGCCAGAAGAGGATGGCCGTGTCGCCGCGCACCCCGGGCGTGAAGCCGGTCTTGCTGGCGACGCGGAGGAGGTCCGTGCGCCCCTCGGCCTCGGCGCGGGAATGGAGCGCGCGGGAATGGAGCGCGAATGTGAGGTAGCGGGGCAGCAGGTCGACGTACTGCTGCCGGCCCACCATGTCGAGGATGGTCTCGCAGGCCGCGGGGCTCACCCACGTGCCCCGGACGATGCGCTCCAGGGCCACGGCGAATTCGGCGGGGGTGCTCTCAGCGAAGCGCCCGCTGTTCCGGCCGATGGCGGCGAACTCAATCCTCCGGTGCAGGCCGCGGCGAGCGGCCCGGGCCGCACGGCAGCGGGTCATGGCCGGCGCGCGGGCTGGACGCGGCGCCCGCGACCGCGTATACGTGCAAGCACGGGGGTATTTCGGATGATTTTCCGCCAGCTGACGTTCCCCGCCACCGGCTGCGCGTCGTACCTGATCGGCTGCCCCGCCAGCGGCGAGGCCGCCGTGATCGACCCGCTCGCCGCGCTCGGCGCGGACGAGTACCTGCTCGAGGCAGCCGACCAGGGCCTCGCCATCCGCTACGTGGTGGAGACCCACAGCCACGCCGACCATCTCTCCGCCGGCCGCGAGCTGGCGGCGATGGCCGGCGCGACATACTGCCTGGGCCGGCGCGCGCCCGCCGCGGGCTTCCCCTTCCGCAAGCTCGAGGACGGAGAGGTGCTCCGCGTCGGCAAGATCGACCTGACGGTGCTGGAGACCCCGGGGCACACGCCCGACAGCATCACCCTCGCCGTGACGGACCACGCGCGCAGCGACGACCCGTGGTTTCTGCTGACGGGCGACGCGCTCTTCGTGGGGGATGTCGGCCGCCCCGACCTGCTGGTCGGCGACGCGGCCCTGGATGTCCACGACGAGTCCGCGCGGGCGCGGGAGCTGTTCCGCTCGCTGCACGAGAAGATCCTGACGTTTCCGGACCACGTCGAAGTCTACCCCGGCCACTTCGGCGGCTCGGCCTGCGGCGGCGTCAACATGAGCGGCAAGGCCTCCAGCACGATCGCCTTCGAGCGCCGCTTCAACCTTGCCCTGGCCCACCCGGACGCCGACGCCTTCGCGGCCTTCGTCCGCAGCACCCTCCGCCCGCTGCCGGACGATTACACCACCATCAAGCGGCGCAATCTCGGGCTGCTTCCCGACGGCGCGCGTCCGGCCAATGACGCGGGCACCGCCCTGGCGCCGGCGGATGTGCGGGCGGCGCTGGCCGCCGGCGCCGTGCCGGTCGATCTGCGCTCCGCGGCTGTCGCGGCCGCGTCCCACATACCCGGCGCCGTGATGCTGAGCTTCTCGCGCGAGGCGCTGGTGCGCCGGGCCCGCGCGCTCCTGCCCCAGGACCGCCCGCTGGTCCTGGTGGCGGACCCGGCCGCCCTGGGCGCCGCCGCCGGCGCCATGCTGCGAAACGCAGGCTTCGCTGTGGCCGGCTATCTGGGCGATGGCATGGACGCCTGGCACCGGGCCGACCTGCCGGTGGCGAGCCTGCCGACGGTCACCGTCGAGGAGCTGCACACCCGCCTGGCCGCGGGGGAGGACGCGCGACTGCGCGTCCTGGACGTCCGCGAGCCCCACGAGCACGCGGGGGGGCACATCCCCGGCGCCCTGAACCGCCCGCACGCGGCCGTGGGGCGCTGGGCGGCGGATCTCGACCGCGACCACCACTGGTACGTCGCCTGCAACACCCAGAACCGCTCGGGCGCAGCGGCCAGCGTGATGCGCCGCCTCGGCTTCCCGAACGTCACCCTGGTGCTCGGCGGCTGGGCGGCCTGGAGCGCGGCCGGCCTGCCGGTGGAGGCGGGCTGAGCCAGGTCCCCGGAGCCCAGGACGGGCCCCGGCCCCGCCCACCATTGGCGCGGGACCGGGGCCCCGCCGCCTAGCCCTCCTCCTCCGCCATGGCGCACGCGTTCCAGTGGTAGGGGTCGACCCCGCCCTCCCGGGTCCCGTCCGGTGCGATCCGCACGACGCAGGGGCTGGCGAACAGCTTGGGGGCGTAACTCTCCGGAGCCAGCCGCGCCCGGATACCGGCCGCCTCCAGCGCCGCCCGCACGTCCTCGCCCAGCCGGTCGTCGACGATGGCCGGCACGCCGCTGAAGTCCGCCCGCGGCGCCGCCACGGCCGCCTGCGCGCCCATGCGCTGGTCGACCATGCGGCAGAGGATGTTGGCGTTCGTGCACATGATCCGCCGCCCGCCGGATGACCCGATCGCCGCCACGCCGAGGTCCGGCCCCGACGCCACGATCGGCGCCATGTTGGAGAGCGGCCGCCTGCCGCCCGCCACGGAGTTCGGCTTGCCCGGCTCGGGGTCGAACCAGTTCATCCCGTTGTTGAGCAGCACCCCGCACCCCGGCGCCAGCACCCGCGACCCGAAGCCCGCCAGCAGCGTCTGCGTCAGCGCGACCGCGTTGCCCTCGGCATCCACCGTGCTGAGCGTGGTCGTCGACGCCCCCGGGCCCTCGCGGTCCCCGTACTCCGTGAAGCGCGTGCGGAAGGCAGGCACCGCCGCCCGCCCGAAGGCGACCCACAGCGCGGGGTCCACGGCCGACATCCGCCCCGCGTCCAGGGCCTCCGCCAGCGCCGCGAGCATGGCCGCCAGGGTCGGGCCGCCCGTCAGCGCCGGGCTCATCGCCACCGCGGCACCGCGGTAGGTCATCGCCGGCGCCGGCGAGTGGAGGCGCGCCCGGTAGGCCGCCATGTCCTCGCGGGTGAGGATGCCGCCCCCGCCGCGCACCGTCGCCACGATGTCCGCCGCCGCCTCGCCCTCGTAGAACGCGCGCGGCCCGCCCTCGGCGTAGGCCGCCAGCGTCTCGGCCAACCGGGGATTGCGGATCCGCGGCGTTTCCAGCCCCAGCCCCGGCCCGAGCGGAAAGCCCTCGCTGCCGAAGACGGCCGCCGTGGCGGGGTAGCGGCTGATGTTGCGCCAGTCGCGGGCGATGATCGACCCCGAGTACCAGTCGACGGGGAAGCCCTCGCGCGCCAGCGCGATCGCCGGCTGCGCCAGTTCGCGCAGCGGCAGCCGCCCAAAGCGCTCCGCCGCCAACGCCAGCCCCGCCGGCGTGCCCGGCACGGCCACCGAGAGCGGCCCCTGGGCGTTGACATCCCCCCTGACCGAGGGCCAGGGGAAGAAGGCGTCCGCCGAGGGTGGCCCTTCCAGCGGGAACATGTCCGGCCGCGCCGCCATGGGCGCCCGCACCCCGTATTCGACCACATGCGTCGCGCCGTCGGCCTGCCGCAGCACCAGATAGCCGCAGCCGCCAAGGCCGTTCATCCAGGGCTCGACGACGCCGACCGCCAGCGCCGTGGCCACCGCCGCATCGACCGCGTTGCCCCCGCGCCGCAGCATCTGCACCCCCGCCGCCGCCGCGAGCGGGTGCTTGGCCGCCACCATGCCCTTTCTGCCGTACACGGGCTCCTTCGTGACGATCGTCCGCATCGTTTGTGAGGGCGTCCGCCTGCGCGTCCGCCCCTCCACCTCCTTTTGAGTTCGCATGCGCGCGGGAAGGCCCGCGCGCACCGTGACGGCGTGCATCCGGGGCTTGGGTTCGCCGCGGAGCGGGAAGCCGCCTCCCGCTTGTTGCATGATGGTCCGAGGGGGACTGCCGGAGATGCGGCGCTGGCTGCCGGCCGCGCTGCTCACGCTCCTGCTGGCCGGCTGCGGCAGCACGAGCAAGTCGGGGACCGTGGTGCACCTGGCCTATGTCGCCGGCGCGCGGGTCCACGTGCTGGGCAGCCGCGCGCAGCCGCTGGCCGGCAGCGACCCGGTCTGGTCGCAGGACGGCCGCTGGCTGGCCCTGCTGACGCCGCGGGGGGCGCTGGAGATCGAGGGCGGGGACGGCACGAGCCCGCAGCCGGTGCAGGGCCTGAGCGGGCCCGTCGCCCCCGGCGACTTCGCGTGGTCGCCCACGGCGGACATGCTGGCGGTCGCGCCGGAGCAGGGGGGGCTTTGGCTCGTGTCCGGCGGGGCCCGCCAACTGGCCGCGGCCGGCACCCGGGTCTGGTCCCTGGCCTGGTCGCCGGGCGGCCACAGCGTGGCCTACGCCGTCACCCAGCCGTACACGGATGTCGTGAAGCGGAGCGATGCCCTGTACACGGTCCCGATCACGGGGGGTGCGCCGAAGCGCCAGTATGTTGCGAATCAGGCAGGCATCGAGCTGGCGACCTGGAACCTCCTCTGGCTCGATCCCCTGCACTCGTCCTCCATCGCGGCGGACGGCCTCGGCCTGGTCCAGCTCCCTTCGGGGCGCGTGCTGACGACCACGCTGGTCCGCCGCGACTGGCTGTCGTTCTCCGGCAAGCGGGTGCTCCTCGTGACCGGGCAGGGCCGGGAGCCCATGACGGACAAAGCGCTGGCGATCTGCGACCTCGCGTCCGTGAGCTGCCAGAGGCTCCCGCAGCCGCCGGGGAGCGTGTCGCTGGATCCCGCCTGGTCGCCGGACGGCAAACGGATGGCGTTCGTGCGCGCGGCCGTGGACACCGGACCCGTCAGCGGCGCGGCGGCGGCGGCGTGGAATGCGACCCGGACGCTCTGGCTGGCGGCGGGGGACGGCAGCGGCGCGCACGAGGTCACGGCCGCGGGCAGGGGGGTCAGCGGGCCGCAGTGGTCGCCGGATGGCAGGCAGGTCTACTACCTGCGGGATGGCGCGCTCTGGACCTACGACGTGGGGACGGGGAAGGTCAGCCAGCTGGCATCCGGCGGCGTCAGCTCGTTCGCGCTGGCGCGCTGAGCCGCCGGGCCGTGACCACCAGACCATAGAGTCCCGTCGCCGCGACGACGGCGGCGGCCAGGGCGATGCCGGTGCGGGGACCCAGGGCCCCCAGCAGGGGCACCCCGGCGACGGTGCCGGCCACAGCCCCGCCCCTGCTGAGGGTGCTGCGCACGCCGAAGGCCTTGCCCAGCAGGCCCGGCGGCATCTCCAGCTGCACCAGGGTCAGCAGGGGGATGTCGCCCATGGGGCCGCCCACGGCCGCCAGGGCGGAACCGGCCATGGCGAGCGCCAGGGTGGGCGCGGCGGCCAGCAGCAGAAAACCGGCGCCGATGACGACCTTGCCGAGGAAGAAGGCCTCGGCCCGGCGGCGGATCGGCACGGCGGCCACCACCAGGTTCGCGGCGACGTTGGCGACCCCGTAGGCCGCCACGATCAGGCCGTAGTCGGCCACGCTCCCGCGCAGGACCTGGTGCGTGAACAGCGGCACGCCCAGCGTGAAGGCCATGCTGAAGCCGAAGCTGGAGACCGCGAGCGCGGCGAAGGCGGTCATGATCGCCGGGCGGGCGGCCACGGCCCGCAGCCCTTCGCCGATCTCGCGGGCCAGGGGGCGGGCCGGGCCGGGCGCGGCACGCCACGCGTAGCGGCTGCCCAGCATGAGCACCGTGAGGGCCGAGACGGCGAAGGTCGCGGCATCCAGGGTGAAGAAGCCGGGCAGGGGCATGACGGCTACCAGAACCCCGGCGAGGCCCGGGCCGATGGCGCGCGCCAGGCGCCGCGTCATGTCCATCAGGGCGTTCGTGCTCTGCAACTGGTCCGGCTCCGGCGCCAGGGCCGGCAGGCTGGCCCAGCCCGTCACGGGCGGCCTCCGGCATCCATGCCCACGGCGTCGGCTGAAAAAGGGCGCCGAGGGTGCCGAGGACGAGACCGACGGCCACCAGGGCCGGCAGGCCCAGTGCGCCGTGCGCGGCGAGGACGGGCAGCACCAGGACGGCGGCGGCCCGGAGCAGGTCCGCGCCGACCATGGCCCGGCGGCGGTCCCAGCGGTCGGCGAAGGCCCCGGCGACCAGCCCGACCGCCAGGCCGGCGGCGAGGTCCGCGCCCGCCACCACCCCGGCAAGGCTCCCGGCCAGCCGCACGGCGATCCAGAGGGCGGCGATGGTGTACAGGTAATCGCCCACGGAGGAGCAGACCGGGCCCAGCCAGAGGAGCGCGATGGCGGGCCGGCGCAGGGCGGCGACAAGGCTCATGGGGCGGAGGCTTTCCATGGAGGAGACGCGGGCCCTTCTGCGGCACCTGCTGGCGACGATCGCCCACCGCACCCGGAAGTGCCTGGCGCTTGAGCTGGCCGGCTTCGTGCCTGGCGGCGGCGTGCGCACCCCGGCGGAGATCGTGCGGCACATGGCGGGCCTGTGCGGCGGGGCGGGCGCGCTGCTGCTGGGCCGGCCGCGGGCCGAGCTGCCGCCCCTGCCCTGGGCCGGCGAGATCGCGCGGCTGGAGGCGGTCCTCTGTGAGCTGGACGCGGCCGTCGCGGCCGCGCCCGTCTGGTCCGGCGACCCGCTGCGGGTCGTGCAGGGACCGCTGGCCGACATGCTCACCCATGCCGGCCAGCTGGCCATGCTGTCCCGGCTCGCGGGAGCGCCCCTGCCGGCCGAGAACTTCTCGCAGGCACCGATCCAGGCCGGCGAGCTGCGGCTGACGGCGGGCTGAAGGGCGCGACGCCCAGTCAGATCGCACTGGCCTTCGCCAATCAGGGCGAGCAGCTACGCTACTATCCGGCCATTGCCTTCGGACCGCATGTTCCGGTGCTGAAAAGGGGGCATTCGCATGGCGGACGGCCACCAAGCCGCAGGCTCATTCCGATCCCTGGGCACCATCTCCGCGGACCAGTTTGCACGTGCGGCCGACCGGCACGCGCTCGGGCACTTCCTGTCGGCGCAACCCCTCGGCGGCGCGCATGGTAACAATGTGGCCATCCGCACCGACCGAGGCAACTGGGTACTTCGGGGAGCCGTGTCCCCGGTCGACGTGGCGTGTCTCCTGCGCGAGCGGTTCTTTGCACGCGTGCTGAGCAGGCGACTGCACCTCGCGATCCCGTGGCCCTACGTGGTGGATGCGTCGACCGACCCCTTCGGCTGGCCCTTCGCGGTGATGCCGCGCCTTGTCGGCGATCGTCCTGACCCCGCCGACGAGGGGGGTGGCCCCGCGGGGGCGGCGCTCGGTCGTGCCGCCGCAGAGCTCCATACGGTCAGCTTCCCCCGCATCGGGGAGTGGAACGGCGATCAAGACGACATCGTTGCACCCGCACAATCCCCCGGCGACTGGTTGATGCAGCGCGTGGACCGGCTCAAAGCAAGCGTCGCCGAGACTTCCTCGCCGCTCGACCCCGCGAGTGTGGCGCTGGTGGATCGGCGCATGGCGACCGCCGTTGAACACCTGGGCACGTTCGAGCCGACATACGTTCATGGAGATGTCACCGCCAGCAACTTCGTGGGCAGGTCCACGGCCAGCGGTTGGGAGTTCACTGGGGTCTTCGATCTGGGGGGAGGACATGCCGGTGACCCAGACGAGGACCTCGCCACGCCCGTGTGGTGGCCCCTGTACTGGAATCACCCGCAAGCCGCCCAGGCGTTTCTGGCCGCCTATCGTGCCCACCGCCCGCCACGCCCTGGGCAGGCCGAACGGCTGCGCGGCTACGTGGTCCTCAGCATGCTGACCAACTGGGAGTTCGGCCGGCGGCAGCGCTTCAATTGGTACGGGGGTGCGGAGGCGTTCGCGGAGTGGGCCCTGCCGCTCCTGAAGGCAGCGGACGCCATCATCGGGCCCTGACACCGCTTGGCGCCCATGCACCCCGCGCAGGGTATCCCGGCGGGCCGCGGTGCCACGGCAAGCGCAGCGTTGCGTCGAGAAGATGACACCGGCTGAAGGGGCGAAGGGCACCGCAACCACCCAGCGATGCCGCCATCCGTGGCTCCGTGCGCCCCGCACGCGGTAAATTGGTGCGGGGGTTGATCGCTTGGCAGGCGTAAGGGTTGAGACCGATTCGCTCGGGCCGGTCGAGGTGGCCGCGGAGCGCCTCTGGGGCGCCCAGACCCAGCGCTCGCTGGTGAACTTCGAGATCGGGGTCGAGCGCTTCCGGTGGGGGCGCCCCGTCGTCCGCGCCCTCGGGGTCCTGAAGAAGGCGGCGGCGCTCGCCAACCTCGAGCTGGGCGAGCTGTCGCGGGACAAGGCCGACCTCATTGCGCGGGCCGCCGACGAGGTGATCGCGGGGCGCTGGGACGGGGAGTTCCCGCTCGTCGTCTTCCAGACGGGGTCGGGC
>JAJYVM010000095.1 GCA_021792015.1 Bacillota bacterium
GGGAAGCCTCGGAAGCCTCCACTACACGCGCCAGCGGCGCGACGACCTCTACGAGTGCCTGCGCACCGTCGTGGACGAGGGCGCGGCGATGCCCGGCCTGCTGGTGGTGCTGGCCGGCCCGCGCGAGCTGCTCACCGATTCGCGCAGCGGCATCGCCTCGTATCCCGCCCTGGCCCTGCGTCTGCAGAACGAGGTCGCGACGGCGGAGGTCAACCGCTTCGCGGACGAGATCGTGCTGGAGCGGCTCTGGGCCGCCGATCCCGGCGCGCGGGCCGCACTGGCGCGGGGCTGGCTGCGCCACCTGCGGCCGGAGGCACCGGAAGCCGTGCTGCAGCAAGCGCTGGCCGCCGCGGAGGCCGAGTGGCGGGCGGCGCGCGATCCAACGCTGTCGGCCGTGCGGCGGAGCATCGACGCCGTGCTGGAGGTCGTGTCCGCCGCAGTGTCCGCCGCAGGGGAGGAACGGGCGCCGTGAGCGGAGTGGCCTGGGAGATGAGGCCGCCGGCCGACGGCGCCGCAGCCAGGCGCACGATCGAGCACCTGCGAAGCGGCGTGCCGCTGCCCGTGTCCGAAGCGCCGCTGCAGGCGGGCCGGGCCCGGTTGGCGGAGCGTGCGGAGACCGCCCTGGACGCCGTGGAGCAGCGCGGCAGCCGGGCCCTCGTGCTACAAGCCAACTACGGCGACGGCAAGACGCACGCGATGCGCCTGATCTGGCACCTGGCGGCCCGTCGGCGCTTCGTCGTCAGCGAGATCACCCTGACGCGGGAGACGCCCTTCGACCGCCTCGACCGGGTCTATCCGAAGCTGACCGCCGACACCTACCTGCCCGGCGCCGCGCAACCCGGCTTGGAGCGCTTGGTCGCCGACATCGCGAGCGGCAGCGAGCCCGCACGCCAACTGCTGAAATTCGCGGAGGACGAGCTGCACCCCAAGCTCTACGGCGTCATCCGCAACCTGATCGATGGCAGCAGCACCGAGGCGACGGAGGTCCTGCTGCAGGACCTGGCCCGCATGGATCTGTCGCTGCCCGACCTCAAGCGCATCCACCGAGCCAACTTCCGCGCGGCGCTCAGGGCGGCGCGCTTCTCGGCGCAGCGCGATGCCCGCGACTACTTTCGCCTGATCGACTTCCTCGTGCGGCTGAACGGCCTGCCGGGCTGGGTGATCCTGTGCGATGAGGCCGAGCTGGTCGGCCGCCTCGGGCGGGGCGGCCGCGCCAGGGCCTATGCCAACGTGGGGCGCCTGGCGACCGACGGCCTCGGGTGCCGCCACGTGCTCACCGTCTTCGCGGTTGCGAGCAACTTCCAGTCCACCGTACTGGAGCGGCGGCGCGACCTGCAGCTGGCGCCGGCCTGGCTGGAGCAGCGCGGCGACACCGAGGGCGCGGAGCGCTGCCGCATCGGGATGAACACCCTGCAGGAGGCCATGCCCCTTGACCCGCTGCGCCCCTCGGAGTGGGTCGACGTGATGCGCGGCGTCCTTGCGATGCACGAGGCGGCATACGGCTGGAGCGCCGGCATGGAAGCGGACGGCCTCTGGCGCGAGGTCCAGCGGCTGGCGCCGGCCACGGACACCCGCCTGCGCACGCGGGTCCGCCTGGCGATCCAGTGGCTCGACCTGCTGTGGCAGTATGGGGCGCCCCCCCACGTGCAGGTGCACGATATCGGTGAGGTGGCGATCGAGGAGGAGCCGGACGACGCTGAGGCTGCCGCAGAGGCGGCAGCGGCGCGCGAACCCGGGTAGGCGGGCACATGGGTCCGGCATTTGGCCCGTTCGGCAGGCTCTGGGTCCACCGAACACCGGGCCCTCGGCATCGTGGGCGCGACCGGCGGGCCATCCAGACCCGCCACGCCACCGGGCCCGTGAGCGAGTCTGGCCGCAAAACTCGCCGGAGAACTTTCCAACCTGCGGGTGGGGACAGACCCCGCCGCGCTCCACTTGGGCGGGTGCGGTTGTCGCGGTGAGATAACCGCTGCGGCAACTGGAACTGGCACCGGTTACGTGCTCCCACAACCAGGTCCCCGTCCACCACCCGCAACTCGACGGGACCACCGTCGTCCAGACCGAGATCGTCTGCGACTGTCCGGGGAATCCTGAGGCCAAGGCTGTGTCCCCACTGCGAGATGCGGACCTGAAAGGCCTCGTTCTCTTGATACGCAAAGGGGCCGCCCGTGCTTCCGGACGGCCCCTTGCGAAAGAAATTGGTGGAGGTGGGGAGGAGCTGCCCCTCCCGTCCGCGAGCCGGCCCACGCGCGCCTCTACAGGCTTGTTCCTCGTTTTAGGTCTCGCCACGGCCGCCTCCCGAGGACGGGATGCGGACGCCGCCAGTCCGATTGTGTTGCCGACGCCCCTCAGACGGCGGGGCGGCGGCCGAGCCCGCTATTTGAACGCCATCCAGCCCCGCAGGCTTGGACCGGTGACGTTAGCCGGTTCTTAGGCGGCTAGTAGAGCAGGTTCGTTGGCAGGTAACTGTTGTTCCACTGTTTAACGAGTCGTGGACGCTCGGCCTGCCACGCACGCCAGCCGCAACCCTCGTCGAGCCTACGCACCCCCAAAATCCTGCGTTGCAAGTATATCAGAGAGCCGCTCGATCCGCTCAGGGAAATCGCCACCAGGCGCGCCCGCCGGCGCGAGCCACAGCCCACGCATCCCGGCCGCCCGCGCGCCCGCCACGTCGACCTGGTAGATGTCGCCGACATACACGGCCTCCGCCGGCGCCACGCCGAGCCGCGCCGCCGCCATGCGGAAGATCGCCGGGTCGGGCTTGCTGACGCCGACCTCGGCCGAGTCGATGATCACCGCGAAAAACGGCGCCAGCCCCGCCCGCTCGAGCTGCGCCCGCACGCGCCCGTCCGCGTTGCTGACGACGCCGAGCCGCAGCCCGCGCCGCGCCAACTCGCGCAGGACCGGCTCCGCGTCGCGATCCGGCACGCACCAGAGCCCCTCGGGCCGCCGGTCGTGCTCCGCCAGCACCGCCGCACCCGCCTCCGCCGGCAGGCCGAGCCTTGCCGCCACGTCGACGAAGTAGTTGCCGCCGTGGCTGGACAACCCCTGCCGCACCTCGATTTCGGCCGCGCGCACCTCGCCGAGCGGCCGCCCGAAGTGGCCGGCGAGCCAGGCATAATCCAGGTGCAGCAGCGTGTTGCCGACATCGAAGATCACAGCGGCCGTCATCGCTGCAGCCGCTCCTTCACCGCGCGGTCGATGGCCCGCGCCGCGTCGCGCGCCGCGATGCTCTCGCGCTTATCGTAGCTGTGCTTGCCGCGCGCCAGACCCAGCTCGACCTTGACGCGCCCGCCCTTCAGGTAAAGGCGGAGCGGCACCAGCGTGTAGCCCTTCTGACGCACGGTGAGCAGCAGGCCCTCGATCTCGCGGCGGTGCAGCAGCAGCTTTCGCGGCCGGAGCGGGTCGTGGTTCCAGCGGTTGCCCTGCGCGTAGGGCGGGATGTGCATGCCGAGCAGCCACGCCTCGCCGCGGTCGATGCGCGCGTACGCCTCGCGCAGGCTCCCCTGCCCGGCGCGCAGCGACTTCACCTCGGTGCCGCGCAGGGCGATGCCCGCCTCCACCGTCTCCTCGATGAAGTAATCATGCCGCGCGCGGCGGTTTTCGACGAGGTGGCGATCATTCTCGGCCATGGCATCGTCCACTATACACATTTGTGACGGCGCGGCGTACGCCGCGCCGACCAAAGCGGCCGCTTCGCGTCACGGGCGGCACAAAGCGCGTTCGTGACAGGCGCCGCGTACGCGGCGCCCACCAATATGGCTGCTTCGGGGTACGGGGTGCGGCGGCTCAGCCACCGGCCACGGCGGGCAGGATCGAGACGCGGTCGCCGGCGCGCAGCTCCGTCGCCGGGCCCTGCAGGAAGCGGATGTCCTCCTCGTTGACGAACACGTTCACGAACTCGCGCACCCGGCCGTCGGGCTCCAGGACGCGGTCCTTGAAGCCCGGGTAGGCGGCATCCAGGGCGGCGATCACGTCGCGGAGGGTGCCGGGCTCGGCCGTCACCTCGCCCTGACCGCCCGTCAGCGGGCGCAGCGGGGCGGGGACGCGGATGCGGACGGCGGTCACGGTGGCCACTTGCATACTCCTCCTTGAATCCCGCGGCGAAATGCCCCTCGGGTGAAACGGCTAGGCGGCGGCGCTGCCCAGGACCCGGTCGATCTCCTCGAGGCGCGGGGCGATGGTGGCCGTGGGGCCCACCTCGGCACCGAGGGCTTCCAGGGTCTTCAGGCCGTTGCCCGTGATGTAGATGACGACGGTCTCCTCGGGGCGGAGGACGCCGGCGTGCGCCAGCTTCTTCGCGACGGCGACGGTCACGCCGCCGGCCGTCTCCGTGAAGACGCCCTCCGTCTCGGCCAGCAGGCGCATGCCCTCGACGATCTCGGGGTCGCTCACGTCGGCGCAGGCGCCGCCGCTGCGCCGGATGGCGGCCAGGGCGTAGGCGCCGTCGGCCGGGTCGCCGATGGCCAGCGACTTGGCGATGGTGTCCGGCCGCACGGGCTGGATGCGCTCGGCGCCGACGGCGAAGGCGCGGGCGACGGGGTTGCAGCCGGTGGCCTGGGCGCCGGAGACGCGGACCTTCGTCTCCGGGATCCAGCCCAGGCGCTGCAGCTCCTCGAAGCCGGCCGTGATGCGCGTGAGGACGGAGCCGCCGGCGATGGGGGCGACCACGTGGTCGGGGGCGCGCCAGCCCAGCTGCTCGGCCGTCTCGTAGGCCAGGGTCTTGCTGCCCTCGCCGTAGAACGGCCGCAGGTTGATGTTCACGAAGGCCCAGCCGTACGCGTCGACGGCCTCGGCGCACAGGCGGTTGACCGCGTCGTAGTTGCCGCGCACGGCGATCAGGTTCGTGCCGAAGACGGCCGTGCCCGTGATCTTGGCGGCCTCGAGATCCTCGGGGATGAAGATGACCGAGCGCATGCCGGCGCGGGCGGCGTGCGCGGCGACGGAGGCGGCCAGGTTGCCGGTCGAGGCGCAGGCCAGGGTGTCGAGGCCGAAGGCGCGGGCGAGCGTGGCGGCCACGCCGACGGGCCGGTCCTTGAACGAGGACGTCGGGTTGACGGCGTCGTTCTTCACGTAGACGTTGCGCAGGCCCAGGGCCCTGCCCAGGTTGTCGGCGCGCAGAAGCGGCGTGAGGCCGGTGCCCAGGTCGACGACGGGGGCATCGCCGACGGGCAATAGGCTCCGGTAGCGCCACATGGACGGCGGGCCCGCCTCGACGGCGTCGCGCCGCAGCTCGGCCTTCATGGCGGCGAAGTCGTAGACGAGCTCGAGCGGACCCAGGCACTCCGGGCAGATGTGCACCGGCGCCGGCGCGAGGCTGTGGCCGCAGCGCTGGCAGCGCAGTCCCTGCAGGTACGACATCGGCGGTCCCCCTCGGCGCAAAAAAAGAACCTCTTCACGAGGAAGAGGCTTGCGCACAGCGTTCCTCTCATCTTTCAGGCCCAAGCCTGTCGGAATTGGCACCGCGTTCCGGCGCGCCATGCGGGCGCGCGGAACCGGTTGCCGGGTTTCATCGGGCCAGTCCCTCCACCTCTCTGGATGAGCGCGTATTCAGTTGGCGGGTCGAGCCGATCTTAGCAAGCGGCTCCTGGGGCGTCAAGCACGCCGGCGCACCAGCCTTCACAGAAAGCCCAAACCCCATCCTGTCATGGTCATCGGGTCCGCTCGCGATCGCGCTCAGCCAGCACGCGCAGGCGCGCAAGGGCATCCGCCCAGTACGGGGCGTAGCGCGCCAGCCACGGGACCAGCGCCGTCGATAGGGCGTCCGGGTCAATCCGGTAGAGGCGCTGGCGGCCGTCGCGGGTCGCGCGGACCAGGCCCGCGGCCCGCAGGCTCATCAGGTGCTTGGAGATGCCGGAGGGGACAAGGTCCGGAAACTCGGCCGCCAGCTGGCCGACCGTCAGCGTGCCGCGCTCGGCCAGGAGATCGAGGATGCGGCGGCGCGTGGGGTCGGCCAGCAGCTTGAACAGGTCGTCGGTCGCGCCGGCGCCCGGGACGGGGTCAGGCACCACCCGCCGCCACCAGATCGCGCAGCCGCTCCAGCACCTGGTGGCGGTCGGCGCCCCGCTCGTAGGCCTGGACCGTCCCCGGCCAACCGGCCTTGCCGATGCCGGCGAAGCCGTCGTGGCTGAGGGTGACCCGCGTGCCGCCGGCCGTGGGCGCGAGCTCGATCAGGAGGCGCGCCGGATGCACCCAGTCGCCGCCCTCCTCCAGCCACGACAGGACCAGGGCGCTTTCGGGCACCATCTCCAGCACGGCGCCGCTGATCCAGGTGCCCTCATTGAAGAAGCGGTAGGCGCCGCCGACGCGCAGGTCGATCTCCAGGTTGGGGCTCAGCCATCTGCGGAGGGCGTCGGGCGTGGCGAGCCACTTCCACACGGCGCTTGGCGGGGCCTGGATCTCGATGGCGCGGACGACAGCGGGCATCACGGCACCTCCCAATACATTACTACTAGGTAATGTATTGGAGCGTGTCAAGATCCACCCCGCTGCACCGGAACCGGAATCGCCGCGACGTGCGCAAGCAGTCGCGGCACGAAATGCCTGCCCTGCGTCAGGGCCGAGCCGCGGGGTCCGGGCCGGTGAGGGCGGCGTTCAGGTGCGGCGCTTGCGCAGGTAGGCGGCGACCGCGTGTGACCAGGGGCCGCGCGGGCGGCGCAACGTGTCTGCCACGCGCACCATGCCGACCGACACGTCGCCGCCGGCAAGCGGGATCTCGGAGCCGTCGCCAGCTTCGGTCCAGGGGCTCTCCATTTGGCCACCCCCTGGCGGCGGGCCCGGACGCCGGAGCACCCGCGACGACCCGTCAGGCTTTCGCCTGACCCAGGCCGAACGCGGCGTGCACGGCCCGCACGGCGGCCTCGACGTCTCGCTCGCGGATGAGGCACGAGATCTTGATCTCGGACGTGGTGATGGCCTCGATGTTGATGCCGGCCTCCGCCAGGGCGCCGAACATCGCGGCGGCCACGCCGGGGCGGGTGACCATGCCGGCGCCGACGGCGGAGACCATGGCCACGTCCTGCTCCGCCGAGGCGTCGGCACCGACCTCGGCGGCGGCCTGACCGGCGACCTCGACCGTCCGCGGCAGGTCCTCGCGGGCCACGGTGAAGACGATGTCGCTGCACCCGTCGCGCGGGGCGCTCTGCACGATGGTATCCACGTTGACGCTGTGGCCGGCCAGGGCGGCGAACAGGCGGTGGGCGAAGCCCGGCCGGTCCGGGACGCCGCGGATCGTCACCTTGGCGATGTTGCGGTCGTGGGCGACGCCGCGCACGGACATCTCGCTCTCCGTCGGGTCCACCTCCCGGATCTCCGTGCCGGGGCCGCCGGCAAAGGTCGAGCGAGCCACGATGGTGAGCCGGCGGGCCTCGGCGAGCTCCACGGCGCGGATCTGCAGGACCTGGGCGCCCATGTGCGCCATCTCCATCATCTCTTCGTAGGAGAGGACGGCAAGGCGCCGCGCGTCGGGCACCACGCGCGGATCGGCCGTGTAGACGCCGTCCACGTCGCTGTAAATCTCGCAGCGGGCGCAGCCGAGGGCCGCGGCCAGGGCCACCGCCGTGGTGTCGGAGCCGCCGCGGCCGAGCGTGGTGATCTCGCCGGCGTGCAGGCCCTGGAAGCCCGCCACGACCGGGACGGCGCCCTCGGCGAGGATGGCCTGCACGCGCGCCGGGTCGACGTCGCGGATGCGGGCCTTTCGGTGCACGGCATCGGTGGCAAAGCCCGCCTGCCAGCCGAGCAGGGCACGGGCGGGGACACCGCGCTCCTGCAGGGCGGCGGCCAGGAGCGCAGCCGAGATCTGCTCGCCGGCGGCCAGCAGCAGGTCGACCTCGCGGGCCGGCGGGTCGTGGGCGACCTGGCGGAGCAGGGCGAGCAGGTCGTCCGTGGTGTCGCCCATGGCCGAAACGACCACGGCGAGGGGGCCCTGCGCCCACGCGGCCTTCACCCGCTCCGCCACGTGGATGATCCGCTCCGGGCTCGCCACGGAGCTGCCGCCGTACTTGTGCACGATGACGGGCCTCACAGGCCGTCCGGCTGGAGCCGGATGCACGCGCGCACCCCCGCCACCGCCTCCAGGCGCCCCAGCTCGGTCAGGGCGTTGGTGATGCTCGACTCGCGCACCGGGTGCGTGCGCACGATCAGCTCGGCGGAACGCTCGCCCTCCGGCGTCTGCAGGACGGAGTGGATGTTGACGTCGTAGCGGCCCAGGACGGCGGCCACCTGGGCGAGGACGCCCGGCCGGTCCAGGGCCTGCAGCCGCAGGTAGAAGCGCGAGACCGACTCGCCGGGGGGCAGCAGCGCGGGCCGGCCCTCGGCGGCCTGCAGGCCCCGGGCGGGCTGGCCGAGGAAGCGGACGGCCTCGATCAGGTCACCCATCACGGCGCTGGCGGTCGGCAGGCTCCCGGCGCCGCGGCCGTAGAACATCGCGTCGCCGATGGCGTCGCCCTGCAGGTAGATGGCGTTGTAGCTGTCGCGGACGGCGGCCAGCGGGTGGCTTCCCTCGACGAAGGCCGGGTGCACGCGCAGGCTGATGCGGCCGCCACCGGCCTGCTCGGCGATGGCCAGGAGCTTGCAGACCCAGCCGAAGCGCTGCCCGTTCCGGATGTCGTGGGGGCTGAGGCCGCCGATGCCCTCCACGGCCACATCCGAGGGCAGCACGCGCGCCGAGAAGGCGATCGACGAGAGGATGGCCAGCTTGCGGGCGGCGTCCAGCCCGTCCAGGTCCGCGCGCGGGTCCGCCTCCGCAAAGCCCGCCGCCTGCGCCTCCGCCACCGCCTGCCGCAGCTCCGTGCCCGCCTCGGACATGCGGGTGAGGATGTAGTTGGTCGTGCCGTTCAGAATGCCGGCGATGCGCCGCACGCGCGTGCCGGCCAGGCTCTCCTTCAGGGAGCGGATGATGGGGATGCCGCCGCCGACGGCGGCCTCGAAGAAGACGTCGACGCCGCCCGCGCGGGCCGCGGCCGCGACCTCGACGCCGTGGTCGGCCATCACGTCCTTGTTGGCCGTGACCACGGGCCGGCCGGCCGCCAGCGCTTGCAGGATCCACCCGCGGGCCGGCGTCGTGCCACCCATGACCTCGACCACCACGTCCGCCTCCAGCGCGTCCTCGAAGCGGCGCGTCAGCAGCGCGCGGGGCACGATCGCCTGCCGCTCCTTCTCCAGGTCGCGGACCACGATGGGCCCGACGGCGATGGGGCGGCCCGCCTTGGCCGTGATGGCCTCGCGGTTGTCGGCGAGCAGGGCGAGCACGCCCGTGCCCACCGTGCCACAGCCCAGCATCGCCACCCGGACAGGAGCGGAGGTCATCGGCACACCCCCTGCGCAGCCGTGCCGCGCCAGCGGCTCTGCGGAAACGGAGAAAAGTCGGGATGCATTATACATCACGTCCGCCGCATGGCCGATGGCGGGGCCGCCCGCGCACGTCTACCCTTGCGCCAGGGGGATGGCGCAGGTGAAGCGGATCGGCGTCGCGGCGGCATGCGGGCTCCTGATCGCGATGAGCGTGGCCGGCTGCGGCCAGTCGGCGCCGGCAGGCACACGGGCGACGGCCATCGCCGCGACGGGCCAGGGCACGCCCGCCGCCACGACGACGACCGGCAACCCGGCGAGCGCCACGGGCACGGCGGCCGCAAAGGTTGGCGCCACCACCACGGGCTCGGCGGGAGCAGGGGCCGCACCCGGGGGCCAAGCGACAGGGACAGCAACAGCCTCCGCGGCCCGCGCCACCTCGCCGGCCGGCGCCACCGGCGCGAGCACCGCCACCGGCCCCGCCTCCACCACCACGGCGACGGCCAGCACGACCGCGACGGCCGAGCCCAACCGCACCGCGACCCCGACCGCCACCGCGACCCCGACCACGGCCACGTCCCCCGCCGCCACCGGCCCGCGTCCCGCCGCGCCGAGCCCCGCCTCCGTCCCGCCCGCCCTCCGCGGTGTCGAGGCCGTGCGCTTCGCCAGCCCCGTCACGCAGGCGTCCTCCGGCCCGGACCTGGGCGACGTGGCCGTCGTGACGGCGAACCAGAACCTGCACATCTTCCTTGCCGGCGTGCCGCAGCCCGTCGTGCCCCTGGTCAACTTCGCCGCCTGGGTGCCGGGCAGCGACTGGGTGATCGCCTCCCGCCTCAGCCCGCCCACCATCCAGGGCTCGAAGGTCCTCGGCTACAACCTGCTTCTCGCTGGCAGCCGGCAGAGCGTCGTCCCGCTGCCGGCCTGCACGGACGCCCCGCCACAGGGCGTGCTGGGGCCGGCTGTGGCCTTTCTCTGCGGCAGGACCCTGGAGGTGGCCGACGTCGGGAGCGGCGGGCTCACGCCGCCGCACGTCTATGCCTGGACGGCCAGCCTGGACGCGTCGCGCTTCGTGCTCAACCCGGCCGGCACCCTGGTTGCCGCCGTGCTGGCCAAGAGCTGCTACGTGCGGGCCTTCAAGCTGGCGACCGAGGCCGAGTGGCCCGGCACGTACACCGCCGCCTACCCCAACTGCCCCGACACCCTGGCCTGGTCCGCCAGCGGCACGCTGGCGATCGCGGCCTTCCCGGGCGTGACGCTCTGGTCGCCTGGCCACGTCGCCACGTTCGCCAGGGACGGCGACTTCCACGCCCTGCTGTGGACGGCGGACGGCCTCCTGGCGATCTCGGGCACCCCGGGCAACGGGCCCTGGGCAGAGGTCATCGCCCCGGACGGCACGGCACGGGCGGTCACGGCCCCGTCCGCGCCCGTGCTGGCCTTCACGGCGGGCGGCACGCACGCGTGGATCGCGGTGTCGTTCCCGGGCAACCCCGCCACCTACGGGATCGCCGCAACAGGCGCGTGATTGGTGCGCGCGGCGCATGCCGCGCGCGCACAAACGCCGTGCGTGCCGGTCCGGACGGAAGCGGGGGCGGCCGCATGCAGAAAATGGGCGCC
>JAJYVM010000096.1 GCA_021792015.1 Bacillota bacterium
CCGGGGCGCCATCGCGCACAGCCGGCTGTCCGAAGTCGACGGCATGCCGTTTCTCGGCCTGATCTACGCCCCCGACCACATGGCCGCGCTCGTGCTGAAGCGGATCCTCGACGTCGCCGTGGCGGCCCTGTCCCTCGTGATCGCCAGCCCGTTCCTGGCGCTGATCGCGCTTCTCATCCGCCTGGGTTCGCCCGGCCCAGCCATCTTCCGTCAGGAGCGCGTCGGCCTGCACGGTCGCCGTTTCACCCTGTACAAGTTCCGCACGATGATGGTCGACGCGGAGGAGCAGTTGGGGCAGTACCTTGCCCGCAACGAGATGCAGGGGCCGGCCTTCAAGCTCCGGGACGACCCCCGCGTCACCGCGGCCGGGCGCTGGCTGCGACGGCTCAGCCTCGACGAGCTGCCGCAGCTGTGGAACGTCCTGGCCGGGGATATGAGCCTCGTGGGTCCAAGGCCCCCCCTCCCGCGGGAGGTGGCTCAGTACGACGGCTGGCACCGGCGACGCCTGAGCGTGCGCCCGGGCATCACGGGGCCCTGGCAGGTGACGGGGCGCAACGACCTGCCCCACTTCGACCGCTGGGTCGAGCTGGAGCTGGACTACATCGACCACTGGAACCTGTGGCTCGACTTCAAGATCCTGCTGCACACCGTCTCCGAGGTGCTGGCCCTGCACGGTCGCTGAGGCTCAGCAGCCCCCGGCGACGGGGCCGCGACGCCACCGCAGCCGCCCCGCCGCACCGGCCGCGGCCGGGGTGTGCCGCTCTCTGGGGTGGGATGTTGCGGCACCGGGCGCTTCGCGACCGCCAGCACCCCGAAGCGGCCGCGCGGATCCGCATCCCGTCCCATCGAGCGGCGCCCAGTGCCAGCCGGGGTCTTTCGACGGGCCACCCGGCGCAAGGGCGGCAGGCCTTATCCGCGGTCGAGCGTCACAACGGCCCCCCCTGGGCAATGAACCAAGGCGCGCCCGCGCGCCGCGGCGTCCCCGGTGGCGTACCCGATGCGCTGCGCCGGGATGCCGACTGCCTCCGCGCACGCGATCGCCTGCTCGGCTGCCCCTTCCGGCACGACGACGCAGAAGCCGACCCCCATGTTGAACGTGCGAAACATCTCGAGATCGGAGATCCCGCCCAGCTCCTGCATCACGGCGAAGATGGCAGGCCTTTGCGGCATGCGGTCGATGATGAAGCCCACCGCCGGCTGGTTGAAGCGCAGGAGATTGCCCAGCCCGTCGCCCGTGATGTGGGCAAGGCCGCGCAGCGGGATCTTGCTGCGCCACATGCCCATGACGGCGTCGACGTAGATCCGTGTCGGCTCGAGCAGCTCCTCGCCAAGGGTGCGGCCCAGCGCCTCCACGCGATCCTGGTAGCCGATGCCCTTGTCGCGGAAGAGGCGGCGGGCCAGCGTCATGCCGTTGCTGTGGATCCCGCTGCTGGCCAGCCCCACCACGACGTCGCCGGGCGCGATGGCGGCGCCGTCCACCACCCGATCCAGCGGAACGGTGCCAAGGCAGGTGCCGACCAGGTCGAATGCGATGTTGCGCTCGCCCGGCTGCAGCAGCTCCGGTACCTGGGCGGTTTCGCCGCCCGGCACGGCGACGTGGGCCAGCTCGGCGCCGCGGGCCAGTCCCTCCATCAACTGCCGCATCACGTCCCCATCGATGGCGCTGACGGCAAGGTAGTCCAGCAGCGTGATGGGCTCGGCGCCGACGCACAGCACGTCGTTCACGTTCATCGCGACGCAGTCGATCCCGATCGAGTCGTACCTACCGAGGACCTGTGCCACCAGGACCTTCGTGCCCACCCCGTCCGTCGAGATGGCGAGCCCTTGGCCGCCGACGTCCAGCACGGCCGCAAAAAAGCCGTTGCTGACCTTTACCGAGCCGTGACCCGGCGTCCGGACGCACGTCGCGCCCAGCCGCCGGATGGCGTCGGCAATGACAAGCGCCTCACTGTCTGTGTCGACACCAGCCGACCGATAGGTCAGCGGCTTCCCCTCGCGCGCCACCTGCTCACCCCTTCACCGTTCCACGGGCCCCTGCCGCCTCATCAAGACTATAGCAAGGCGGTGGACCGGCACGACCACGCAACCGCGGGCGGCCCTGCCGCATAGGCTGGCGGCGTGGACCTGTCCCGACGGAGCCAGCGTGACAGGGGGGTGAGCCAGGATGAGTCCAGCGGAGGACGGGGCGGGCGCCCGACCACCTTGGCGCTTTCGCGATCGGTGCATCGTGCTACGTCCGATGATCGACATCTCGAGCCAATTCGGCCCGCCCGGCGGCACCGTATGGATGCGCCGCTTCCGCCGCAGCGGCTACGAGCTATTCGCGGGTGCCTTGAACCTGCCGCCGCCCCAGACGTTCGGGGCTGCGTTCGATTCTTATGTCCTGACAGGGACGATCATCCCGCCGCGCCAGATGGAGGAGATCGCCGAGGGCTTCTGGGTGAAGTCGCCGCGCTCCGAGGACGTGCCGGTTCCACGCGACACCATGTTCGAGGTCCAGCCGGGCACGGGGTTCACACCCGGGGAGCCTGTCATCCTGCGCGGATCCTTACAGACCAGCAGGCCGTGTTGCCGTTGAATGCGATGCGGGTTCGGAATTCCGGGCCGGCCTGGGATCGGTGAAGCTAGGCGACCGGCTGGCGGCTGCGCCCTGACCGCAGTAGCGTCGCCCGGCCAGGCTCAGCCCAGCCGTCCGCAGCTTCAGGGCCTTGACGTACGCGGACCGCCAGCGCGTCCGCGCCGCCGCCAGCCCGCCCGCGCCGCCGCCAGCCCGCGCATCAGCACCTGATGCAAGCCGCGGTTCCACGCGATCTGCCCGATGACCGGCTCCACGGTCTGGTGCAGCCGGTAGCACGCTTGTCCACGTATGGTTCGCAACGTGCGACGCATCCGCCTGCGAATGTCCAGATTCTTTGGCGGCCGTCCCGTACCGGCACCGCCTCACGCACATCCCGGCCCCACCCCCCGTGTGCCCGTTACGCACACGGCTAGGACGGGATGGTGGCCGTCGCGTCCGGGTGAAGGAAGGCCGGCTGGGACGCAGCCACTTCGAGCCATGGCCGCGCGGCGTCCGGGGTGGTCAGGACCGGCGGGCGCCGGCGCATGTCGTGCGCGTCCGATCCGAGACAGGCGATCCAGCCACGCCGGAGCCAGCCGTCGAGGACTCGCCGGCCCGGTGCCCTGCGGCCGATCGCGTTGGCGTTGACCTGGAAGGCGGCGCCGGCGGTCACCATCTCCGTGGCCAGCTCGGCACGCGACACCAGGACCGTGCGCTCGACATGGGCGATGATCGGCGTGAGGCCACGCAGGCCCAGCTCGAAGAAGGTCTGTCGCCAGAACGGGGGTGGATCGAGCGGAGGCAGCTCGATGAGCACGGCGTGCCCCACATTGCCGAGGCTGAGAAGCTCCCCTGCGCCCAGGCGGGCGGGGAGGTCCGGGCTCAGGGCGAGCTCCTGTCCCGGGAAGAGCGTGATGCGCAGCCCCTCCCCCTCACAGCGCCGCCTCAGCTCCGCCAGCCGCTCGAGGATCTCCCCCGCCAGGGTGGGGTAAAGCCCCTCGATGTGATGCGGCGTGGCGATCATGGCACGGGTGCCGTGCTCGGCTGCCATGCGCACCATGGCGACAGCTTCGTCCATGGACTGCGGTCCGTCGTCGAGGCCAGGCAGGATGTGGCAGTGGCAGTCCCAGCCCCCAAGGGCAGCCGTCGGCACCGCGGCAGGATCTGCCAGGAAGGGCACGAGCCTGCGCCTCCACGACCGTGCGCACGCCATCGCCTTCCAGTATAGTCCCGCACGCGGACCTGGCAGTGCCGGCGATGTGAAAAAGATCCATCCCTGTCGAATGAGCGCGCGGTGATGGGATTCACGTCAGGTTCGCGTTGGCGCTGCGGGCTCGCAGCGCAGGGTGGAGATGCTCGGGATCGGCCCACGCTTGGCTGGTGAACGCCCTGTGGCGCGCTTGCCGGCCGGACCATGGGCACGGCGGCCTCGCCCCCTTGGGCCGACCCACGCCGGGGGGCTGTGCCGTGCGCACCGCAGCGCGGAGTACCGTGGCGCCGCCAGCCCCCGGCACCTGAGCGCGTGCGCCCCCAAGAGCCCGGTGGTGGCGCACGGCCGGCCGGAGGTTGGAAGCGATGCCCGGACGAGGGTGTATGCTGACCTTGTGTGCGGCAGGCCGGGCGACATGGTCAGCATGTGTGGCGGGTGAGGAAGCAACGTCGAAGCCACCGCGAGATGGCATCCTCTTCGTCGACCATGCGGGCGTGCTGGGCGGGGCCGAGCTCTCCCTCCTCGACATCGCGCGCCATTATCGGGACACCTCGGCGGTGGTCCTGCTGGCCGACGGACCCTTCCGACCCGCCCTCGAGGAAGCCGGCGTCCACGTCGACGTGCTGCTGGCCGAGCCCCGCCTCCGGGCCGTTCGCCGGTCGAGTGGCGTTGGCGGCGCCTTGGCCCTGGCGGCCGTGATGCGCGAGTCACGCCGCCTGGCGGAGCGGGCCCGGTTGTACCGGCTCATCCACTGCAACTCCCAGAAGGCGTTCGTGGTAGGTGCGCTGGCCGGGCGCAGGATCGGCCGGCCGGTGGTCTGGCACCTGCGCGACATGCTGACCGCGGACCACTTCAGCCGCATCGGCCGCCTCGGCGTCGTGCGGCTGGCGAACGCCCTCGCCGCCCGCGTCATCTGCAACTCGCAGGCCACCGCGGATGCCTTTGTCCGGGCCGGCGGGCGAGCCGGTCTGGTGTCCGTCGTGTATAACGGCATCGACGGCGAGGCCTTCCCGCCGATGGACAGGGAGGCGGCCCGGCGCCAGCTCGATCTGCCGGCGGGTTGCACCGTCGGCTCGTTCAGCCGGCTCGCGCCGTGGAAGGGCCAGCACGTGCTGCTGGACGCTCTGGCGCAGCTACCGGACGTCCGGGCGCTGGTGGTGGGGGACGCCCTCTTCGGGGAGGACGCCTATGCCGCGTCGCTGCGGACGCTCTGTGAGCACCACAGGCTCGGCGATCGGGTCCGCTTTCTGGGCTTCCGGCGCGACGTCCCCCTGCTCATGGCAGCCTGCGACATCGTGGTGCACACCGCCGTGGCTCCGGAGCCGTTCGGCCGGATGGTGGTGGAGGGGATGCTGAGCGGCCGGCCCGTCGTCGCTGCTGACGCCGGTGGCGTGCGGGAGATCGTCACCGATGGTCGGACGGGCTGTCTGATCCCACCGGGCGACGCGGGGGCGCTTGCGGTGGCCATCCGGGCCCTGCTGGCCGACCGGCCGGCGGCCGATCGCCTCGCGGCCACCGGTCGCGCGTGGGCGCTGGCCCGTTTCAGCCGCGACCGCATGCTCGCGGACTTCGATCAGGTGATCGCGCAGGTCATGTGCGCGCGTCGGCGGACCCCCGCCGCGGCGGACGCCGCGCATTAGCCGCGGCCTCCCTGCCCTGGCTCGCGGCGGCGGCCTCCGGGGCGGCGCGCGGGTGCCCGGCACGCCCCACCCCCATGTACGTCATGTGCGGGAAGGCCGCCGGGTCCAGGGCGTTGCGCCCGTCGAAGACCAGCCGGCCGCGCATGCCGGCCAGGTCCTCCTCCCGGAGCGCCACATACGCTGGCCACTCCGTCATCACCAGGACGGCGTCCGCGCCGGCGACGGCATCAGCCACGCTGTTCGCCGGGACGGCGGGCGGCGGGGCCTTGGCGGCCACCAGGGGGTCATGGGCGGCCACCTCGGCCCCGCGGGCGGCCAGATCGGCGATGATGGCAAGGCTCGGCGCCTCGCGCATGTCGTCCGTGCCCGGCTTGAACGCCAGCCCGAGCACGGCCACACGCTTGCCGGCGAGCCCGCCGGGCAGGGCGCGATCGAGACGCTGGGCGACGCGGGCGGCCTGCAGCTGGTTGACCTCGATGACAGCCTTCAGCAGCTGAAACGGGTAGCCGCTGTTGCCGGCAATCGCATGCAGCGCGCGCGTGTCCTTCGGAAAGCACGAGCCTCCGTAGCCGATCCCGGCCCGCAGGTACTGCCGCCCGATGCGGGGGTCGCGACCGATGACCTCCGCCACCTGGTCGATGTCGGCCCCCACAGCGTCACACACATTGGCGATCTCGTTCACAAAACTGATCTTCAGCGCAAGAAAGGCGTTGGCTGCGTACTTGGCCAGCTCGGCGCTGCTCGGGTCCATCACGAGATACGGCCGGGGCTGCTGGCCCGGCGCCCGCAGGCCTGGCGGCGGGCCGACCTCGCCGGCCAGGATCGGTCCGTACACATCCCGCAGGCGCTCGGCGGCCGCCGGTTGGCGCGTGCCGACGACGACGCGGTCCGGGTAGAGGGTATCCAGGAGCGCCTGCCCCTGGCGGAGGAACTCGGGGTTGCTCGCCAGGAGGGTCCCCGCGGGCAGGCTGGCGGCGATTTGGTCGAGGGTCCCCACGGGAGCGGTGGACTTGTTGACGACAACGGTATCCCCGTCGGGCGAAAGGAGCTCGGCGAGGGAGGTCGTCACACGGTCCAGGCTGCGCAGGTCGGCTGCCCCGTCCGGCCGCGAGGGGGTGCCGACCGTGATCATGACCACATCGGCGCCGCGGGTCAGGTTCTCGTCGAGCGCTCGGCGGAAGCTCAGGCGCGGGGTGAGGTGGCTGAGCAGGGTCTCGACGCCCGGCTCGTAGAAAGGGGCATGGCCCCGGCGGAGGTCCTCCAGCCGTTGGCCGTCGACCTCGACGCCGCAGACGTCGTGGCCGATCCAGGCCATGGCGAGCGCAGTGGCCAGACCCACGTACCCCATGCCGACGATCGTGATCCGGGCGATGATGGATCGCTCCCTATGGCAAGTTTCGTGCTTCCCGGACGCAGTTCGCAGTGCCGGGGCCGCGGTCCTGCCAAATGGTAGGAGGAAGCGTGGGGAAAGGGGTTGGGGAGGCGGTGGCGGGGATGCACCTGTCCTACGTGACGCTCTTCGTCGGGGACCTGGAGGGCTGCGTGCGCTTCTACCGGGACGGCCTTGGCCTGGCGTTGCTCGACGCGAGCCCGAGCTTCGTGCGTTTCACGACCGGGGGCTGCACGCTCGCCCTGCACGGGACATCGGACCCCGAGCGCCGCAGCCGTGGCGTCAACCTTCACTTCGATGTGCCCGACGTGGCGGTTGCCGCGGCCGAGGCTCAGGCGCGCGGGGTGGCGCTGGACGGCGAGCCGAAGGACGAGCCGTGGGGTGCGCGGGTGGTGCGGGCGCTCGATCCGGCCGGCAACACGGTGGAACTCGTGCAGTGGCTGAAGCGGGCCTGAACGCGCCGGCGCCGCGTCCATGCGCCGCATCGTCGGCGCGTCATCGCACTGTGGTATGGGGCGAGGGGATGGTGCGCCCGTGCTGCGCCCAACCCCACCGAGCCCGGCACCGCAAGCGAGGGGGGCACCGGTTCAGCCCCTCCGTCCGGCGGTCGTCGAACGTGAGCCCGCCCACCCGCGGCTGGGTACCGGTCGGGGCCTCCGGTGCCGCGATCCCCCGGTTGGGACCCGGTACGTGCCCCCGACCGCCAGCTGGGTACCGGTCGGGGCCTCCGGTGCCGCGATCCGCAAGATCAGGAGGCGGCCGATGCGCGGTTCCTCCACGCGCGGACGCCCCGCATCCACCGCCTCGGTGGGCCACACGCACGCCGCCCGCGTTGCCAAACGCCTGGGGTCGTGCCATATGTAGCCATGGCGGGCGGCCGTTGCGGCGGCACGGCGACCGCCACCCGATGCCGGCGCGGTGAGGAAGTCGATCCTGGCGGCTCAGCAGGTGCCGTTCGGGCGGGTGGCGCTGGTCCACGATTGGGTGGTCGACCTCGGGGGGGCCGAGCGGGTTCTCGGCGCCCTGCGCGAGGTCTTCCCCGACGCGCGCCTGCACACGCTCTTCCATTCCCCGGCCAGCCTGCGCCGGCTCGGCTTCGACCCGGCCACGGTAGCCGCCTCGTTCCTGCAGCGGGTGCCCGGCGTCACCCGCCACTACCGTCGGCTGCTCCCCCTGTACCCCGCGGCCATCGAGCGCTTCAACCTTTCCGCGTACGACGTCATCATCTCCAGCAGCCACGCCGTGGCCAAGGGCGTCCGCCGACGCCCGGGCCAGGTCCACCTGTGTTACTGCCATACACCCGTGCGCTACGCGTGGGAGATGCGCGACGAATACCTGCAGCTGCAGGGTCTCGATCACGGTCCGGCCCGCGTGGCGACGGTGGCGCTGCTGAACCGGCTGCAGCGGTGGGATGCCCGGACCGCCGCCCGGGTCGACCGCTTCGTCGCCAACTCGACCGCCGTCGCCGGACGGATCCGCCGCAGCTATGGCCGCCCGGCCAGCGTGGTCCACCCCCCGGTCGACGTGGAGCGCTTCCGGACAGCCAAAAGCTCACGCGAGTACTTCCTCTTCGTGTCGCGCCTGGTGCCCTATAAGCGTGCGGACCTGGCTGTCATGGCGTGCACGCGGCTGGGGCTGCCCCTGCGGGTTGTGGGGGAGGGGCCCGCCGAAGCGGGCGTGCGGGCGCTGGCAGGCCCGACCGTCGAGTTTCTCGGCTGGCAGGACGATGCCGCCGTCGCGGAGTTGATGTCCGGCGCACGAGCCCTGATCTTTCCCGCCCACGAGGATTTCGGTATCGTGCCCGTCGAGGCGCAGGCCGCGGGGATCCCCGTCGTCGCCTTCGGCGCCGGCGGGGTGCGCGACAGCGTCGTGCCCGCGGACGGGGACAACTGGGACGCGGCCACCGGGGTGTTTTTCCGGGAGCAGACGCAGGACGCGCTGGCCACGGCGTTGCGCTGGTTCCTGGAGCGTGAGGACCGCTTCCGGCCGCGGGCCATCCGCGCCAACGCCGAACGGTTCTCCAGGCCGCACTTCGTCTCCGGGCTGCTCGCCGAGCTGCGGGCGGCCATGGCCCCGCCGGCCTGAGCCGGGCCGGGACCGGCAGCCGGAAGGCAGACAACGCGAAGGCGCAGCCGCGTGCACGGCCACGCGCACCCCGCCGGCCGCCCGCAGCGCCCCCGCCATCAGGCCGTTGTCACTGGGGGATCGCGCGTGAACAGCGCAAATACCAGGGCGGGCACTCACGTGCCCGGTGTCCGCAGCCCGCCGCTTCGATTCGGTCGCGCCTGCCGCCGCCAGGGCGGGCACGCGCGTGCCTGGTGTCCGCAGCCGGTCGCTACGCTTCGGTCGCGCCCGCGTCGGCCGGATGGCCCCGTGGCCAAGCCCGCCGCCCGGGCGCCGCTACGACTCGGCCGCGCCCGTGTGGGCTGGATAGCCCCGCGGCCAAGCCCGCCGCCAGGCCGCCGCCGCCGCCACACTGTCCGCGAGCGCGTACCGGGGCGCCCAGCCGAGCACCGTCCGCGCCCGCTCTCCGCTGGCCACCAGCACGGGCGGGTCCCCGGCGCGCCGCGGCCCCACGGAATGCGGCACTGGCCGGCCGACACCCGCCGTGACGGCTCGCAGCACCTCCATCACGCTGTGGCCGCGCCCTGTGCCAAGGTTGATGGCCCCCAGGCTGGGACCGCCCTCCAGCGCGGCCAGCGCAGCCACATGCGCCGTCGCCACGTCCCGCACGTCCACGTAATCCCGGATGCACGTGCCGTCGGGGGTGGGGTAGTCATCCCCGAAGACGGTGAGGGGCGGGCGCTGGCCCATGGCCGCGTCGACGGCCAACGGGATGAGGTGCGTCTCGGGATCATGGTCCTCGCCGAGTCCCGACTCCGGGTCGGCGCCGGCCGCGTTGAAATACCGGAGCGCCGCGTAGCGCAATCCATGGGCTTCGTGCAGGCGCTCCAGGACGCGCTCGAGCACCATCTTGGTGTCGCCATACGGGCTGATGGGCCGCAGGGCCGCATCCTCGACGATCGGGACCTGGGCGGGCGGGCCGTAGACGGCGGCCGAGGAGCTGAAGACGAACTGGCGCACACCCGCGCCGAGGAGCGCCTCGAGCAGGCCCACCCCTTCGGCCACGTTGTTCTGAAAGTACTTGAGGGGATTCCCGGTCGACTCGCCCACGCGGCTGCTCCCGGCAAGGTGGACGCATGCCGTGATCCGGTGCTCGGTGACCAGGGCGCGGACAAGGGCCTGATCCCCCACGTGCCCGCGCACCGCCGCAACGTCACTGCCGGCGCGCCGCACCGCCTCAAGGTGCCCGGTCGAGGCATCGTCCAGCACCACGGCCGGCATCCCGCTCCGGACGCACGCCCGGACCACGAACGAGCCGATGTACCCGGCGCCGCCGGTGACCAGGATCGCGCGCGCATCGCCCAACCGTCCGTCACCGCCTCTCCTGGTGGACCCGCGTCAGGTGCCGCGCCCCGTGCCGCAGCCAAGCCGTCCGGGTGGGAGCTGCCCCCGGCAGCCTCGACCCAACCGGCTGGCGTCCCACCCGCGGGCCGCTTGGCGGGGACCGAGGTCCGGCCGCCCCGCCGGGCATGCGAAATCCAGCATCCGGCGCCACTTGCCAGCCAAGCGCCCGGGCCGGCCCCGCGTTCCGGGCCCCACCGGCCCCGCGCCGCGGTGATTCTACTCCCTGGCCCCCCACACCCCCTCCCGGCCTTGCCGCTCTCTTCCCTCTGGCAATAGGGCAGCTTCCACGTCGCGACCTGCCAGGATCTCGGGTGGCGAGCCAAGGACGAGATAGTATTGAGTACTGGATGTACAAATGTTAATGTATTCGGAACCTATACGGACAAGTGGAGCCATAAATGGTGGCTTGACAAACGGATGTGGCGTCGCTTTTTGACCACACCACAGCAATCACACGCGCTCCGCGTGCTTTGGCAATGTGCAAAGCGGTTGAGCCTACACCGCCCGCCGCACCTATGATAGCAGCCGTTTCGCCAGCGGTAATGCCAGCCGCAGTCACCAGGGCAGACCATGCAGTAACAAACGTAAGGCCGGCTGCACCGGCCGCCTCCAGGCATAGA
>JAJYVM010000097.1 GCA_021792015.1 Bacillota bacterium
AGGGGGTGCGCACGGCTGTCTGCCTGCCGTGCAGCCTCGGGCTGGAGCGGGCCGCCGCCGAAGCGGACGCGATCGCGTGGGCGGAGGGGTGGACGGTCTGGGCGGCCGACGGCGGCGGGCTCTATTCAGGTGCCGCCCCCGCCCTGTGGGACGGCCTTGAGGTGCTGGCGGCGATCCTGCATCCGGAGGCGTTTCCGCGGGGACCCGCCCCCGCCTTGGCTCGGCGGGTGCGCTGAGCCGATAAGGTAGTGTGGGCGAAAACGACCGGGACGGCCAGGATGGCCGGGGCGCGCGGCCGCAGGACGCGGCGACCGGCGAGCGCTCGCAGATGGTGCGCCGCGGCCCGGGCACGGGAGAGCCATCCGCCGGCGACAGGGTCGCCGGCAATGGGAAGGCGTCGGCCAACGGCAGCTTGGGCGGCAACGACAGGGGGGCGGGCAGCGCCGGCGCCAATGGCGTGGCCGGCGGCATGGGCGGGAGCAAGGGCACCGGCAAGGGCAGGGGCGCCGCCAAGGGGGCGGCTCCGCCGAAGCCGCCAAAGCAGCCGAAGCCACGCCGTCGCCGGCGAAACCGCGGGGCCCTGCTGGCCTTCACGATCGGGATGTTGGCCTGCCTGGCCCTGATCGCCGTCCTGCTGATCGATGCCGGCACCCTGTGCGGCATGGGCGGGTTCATCTACAAGACGATCCAGGCGTATTGCCCCTGAGGCCGCGTGGCGGGGTGGAGGTGTGGCGCCGGCGGATGCGTCCGGCCCGCCAGTCGCCGGGACGGCCCTTGCCCTGCCCCGGGCCGGCCGAGACCTCGCGCGCTTGGGTCAGGGCCGGGCGCCGGTCCGCACAGCGGCCGGGGGCCGGCCGCTGTGCGGCGCCCCCTACAGCACGGGCGCAGCCGTGCACGCCGCCGGGTACAGCGGCGACGGCGGGCAGCTGAAGGGCGGGTTGGGGGACACCATGCACGGCGCGGGTGTGCAGAACCCGTAGCTCGGCACCAGCAGGCTCACCAGGGCCACCGAGGACACGAGCAGGCAGATGGTCACGTTCGAGCAGACCTGCGTGCCGAGGACGGCCACCGGGCTGACGGAGCTCGACGGCACGCTGCAGTCGATTGTGGTTCCGCTCGGCGCGCAGAGCACGATCGTCTTCATGAAGGTGAAGGTGCCGGCGAACGTGCACAGCACGGCGCCGGTGCTGGCCGTCAGGGTGTACTCGACCACGACCGTCACCATGAGCGTGACGTCGGCGAAGCCGGTGGGGGTGCCCTGCGGACTCAGGATCGGCGTGCTCCCGACCACCGTGCACGAAACCGACTGCACGGTGCCCGTGGCCGTGGCGCCCGTGGGCGTGACCTGGCAGCAGTCCGGCGGGATCGGCGTGCACACGTTGCTGTTCGTGTCGGCCTCGAAGCAGAAGTCGTAGACCTTGGTCACCTGGATGCAGTCGATCTCGGTGGGCATCGGGCAGCTGCCGCTGGGGTAGGGTCCGGGAACCACCTGGTCGGCCACTTGCGTGTTCCTCCCCTGAAGCCGGAGGCGCGATCGCGCCTGGTCCGGTCGCATGCTATGGGCCCGCGGACCCCGTGGTGATCCGGCTTGTACGCGAGAGCGGCACCCTTGGGCATACCAGGGGAAGGCAGGAGATCGGCCCACGAAGCCGCAATGTGGGTCCGCCAGGGGGGATCCTGATGCCTGAGCCCGACCTGCCGCGCCTGCAGGCGATCCTGGCTGAGGTCGAGGACCTGCAGCGCGCCGCGGCCGTGCTCGCCTGGGACCGGCAGACGTACATGCCGCCCGCTGGCGGGGCGGGGCGCGGGGAGCAGCTGGCGACCCTCCAGCGCCTGGCGCACGCCCGCTTCACCTCGCCCGAGGTGGGGGAGCTCCTCGCCGGCCTGCGGGAGTGGGCTGCCGCCCAGCCCGGCGACTCCTTCGCCGCGAGCCTGGTGCGCGTCACCCAGCGCGACTACGACCTCATGACCAAGCTGCCGACGGACCTGGTGGCCGAGATGGCCCGGGCGGAGGCCACGGCCTTCGACGCCTGGCTGGCCGGGCGCGCCGCACGGGCGTGGACGCCCTTCGCCGCGCCGTTCGCCCGCCTGGTGGCGCTCTGCCGGCAGGCGGCCGACCACATCGGCTGGACGGAAAGCCCCTTCGATGCCCTGCTGCAGGCCCAGGAGCCCGGCATGAGCAGTGCTCAGCTCGACCGCCTCTTCGCCCGCCTCAAGGAGGTCCTGGTGCCGCTCACCCAGATGGTGGCGGACCGGGCGGACCGCGTCCGCGACGATGTCCTGGCGCAGCCGTACGACGAGGGCCGCCAGTGGGAGCTCACCCTGCAAGCCGTCGCGGCCGTCGGGTTCGACGCGACGGAGCGGGGCCGCCAGGACCGTTCCGTCCACCCGTTCACGACCAGCTTCTCCAGCGGCGACACCCGCATCACGACCCGGCTGGACGGAAACCACCTCGGCCGGGGGCTGTTCGCCTCCCTGCACGAGGCGGGGCACGGGCTCTACGAGCAGGGCATCCCGCAGGATCTGTGGCGGACCCCGCTCGGTGCCGGCGCCTCGGGGGGCGTCCACGAGTCGCAGTCCCGCCTCTGGGAGAACGTGGTCGGCCGCAGCCGCGCCTTCTGGACCTTCTTCCTGCCGAAGGCGGCGGCCATCTTCCCGGCGCAGCTCGGGGGCGTGGACGTGGAGGCGATGTACCGCGCCGTCAACCGCGCGGGCCCGTCCCTGATCCGCGTCGAGGCCGACGAGGTGACCTACAACCTGCACATCGTCCTGCGATACGAGCTGGAGCAGGCGCTGCTGCGGGGCGATCTGGCGCCCGAGGACGTGCCGGCGGCCTGGAACGAGAAGGTGCGGGCCTACCTCGGTCTGACCCCGCCCGACGACCTTGTGGGCGCCCTCCAGGACGTGCACTGGACGTCCGGCCCCGCCGCCAGCTTCCCCGGGTACACCCTCGGCAACGTGATGTCAGTGCAGCTATACGACCAGGCGGTCCACGACCACCCGGGCATCCCGGACGCCCTCCAGGGCGGCGACACGGAGGCACTACGGTCGTGGATGCGTAACCACGTGCATAGTCACGGACGGATTCTCACGCCGGAGGCGCTGCTGGAGCGGGAGACGGGCCGCGGGCTCGATCCCGAGCCCTACCTCCGCTACATCCAGCGCAAGTTCGCCGAGCTCTACGACCTCTAGGCCCTAGCCGAGGCAGCGGCCGTACCAGGCGCGCACCCGGCGCAGGACGTCGAGTTGGTGCGCCCGCTCACGGAAGCCGTGGGGCTCGCGGGGGTAGATGACAAGCTCCGCCGGGCAGCCGGCGTCGCGCAGGGCCCGGTAAAAGCCGATGGCCTGGTTGACTGGCACCCGGGCGTCCTCGCGCCCGTGGAGGATCAGGGCCGGGGTGCGGGCCGCGCGCGCGAACGAGATGGGGCTGATCAGGGCCGCGGCGTGCGGGCCGCTGCCGTCCCAGGGGCGGCCGCCGCCGAGCGCCGCCTCGAACGACGGCAGGTCCGAGTTCATGACCATGCTGTTCCAGTCGCTGACGCCCGCTCCGATGACGGCGCCGCGAAAGCGCCTCGTCTGGGTGATGGCCCAGGCGGACATGAAGCCGCCCTGGCTCCAGCCGCCGATGCCGAGGCGGTTGGGGTCGGCGATGCTGCGGGCCACGGCGGTGTCCACTGATGTGATTACGTCCTGCCAGTCCTCCCGGCCCACGCGCCCCCGGGCGGCGGCCGCGAAGGCCTCGCCGTGGCCCATGCCCCCACGGTAGTTGGGCTGGAGCACGGCATAGCCGCTGGTGGCCAGCCACTGGCTCCAGGCGGCCGCGCCCGGGCCCGGCTGGACGCCGGGGGTCACCCGGCCGTACGGGCCGCCGTGGACCAGGCAGATGAGCGGCAGAGGCATCTTCACCGGACCCGGGGGCAGCGTCAGCACCCCGTCGAGGTCAAGGCCGTCGGCGCCCTTCCAGCGGAAGGCCTCCTGGCGGCCCCACGCCACGTCGGCGAACCCGTGGCGAGCCACGCTGCGGCCGTCGATGAGCACCTCCGGCGGGCGGTCGGGCAAGGCCACGACGGCGGCCCAGTGCTCGCCCACCACACTGGCGTCCCGCAGTTCGCCCTCTCCGAAGGAGGGCGCCCGGATGGTCGTGGCGGTGCCCGTGGCCGGATCGATCCGGCAGAGGACGGTCCCGAGGCCGCGCGCGATCAGGAGCGCAAGGTCGTCCGGGCCGTCGCCGCAAAGCCCCGCCAGGCAGGCGTCGTCGCCGGCCGCCACGCGGACGGGCGGGTCGAGGCGGTAGAGGCAGGCCGAGGAGCACGGCCTCATGGCGACCGAGCCCGTGTGGAAGATGCCGGCCGACAGCCAGCGCAGGGCGCCGGGGGGAGCCGGCAGGCGGGCCAGGGTGCGGCCTCTCGCCGTCTCGACGGTGCACGGATGCGCCCCGGACTCCACCTCCGGCGACGAGCGCGCGACGAAGGCGATGTCCGACCCGTCCGGCGACCAGGCGAAGGCGCCGACGTGGCGCTTCTCGGCGAAGAGCGTCTCCAAGGACCCGCCCGCGGCGGCGATGGATCGCAGCCGGTGATAGGGCGGGTCCTCGCCTGCCACCTCGGGGTCGGGCGGATCGTGGGGGTCGGGGGCGGTGAAGGCGATGCGGTCGCCGCGCGGTGACCAGGCGAAGGCGTGCACGCCGCCGGCCTCGTCCGTCAGCTGGCGGGCCTCGCCGCCGCCGGCCGCTGGCAGAAGGTAGATCTGGGCCTTGCCGGCGCGGTCGGAGCGGAAGGCCAGGGTGCGGCCATCCGGCGACCAGCGCGGCTGGTCGTCGGCGCCCTCGCCCCAGCTGAACCGCTCGCCGTTGACCCACACGGCGCTGCGCGGGCCCTTCTTCACCACATAGGCCGCGCGGCGCCCGTCCGGCGCGAGGCGGACGTCGGAAAGCTGCGCGGCGTCGACGAGCAGCTCGGCCGTTAGCTCGATCTCCATGGCCGCGGCTTCGGCGGCGGCGCCCGGACTCCTCCGCCGAGGAGTCGGGTGCTCGGGTGCCGAACTCAGCCAAGGGGGGTGTCCGGCCATGCGGCCCCTGGTACCGGCCGATGTGCTGCGTCTGCGGGCCGTTTCCGACGTGCAGGTCTCGCCGGACGGGGCCCGGGTCGCCCACGTGGTCGAGTGGTGCGATCCGGAGGCGGACACCATGCGCTCCGCCGTGTGGGTCGACGGGCAGCGCGCCACCTGGGGCGGCCGCCGCGAGGGCGCGCCGCGCTGGTCGCCGGACGGTCGCAGCCTCTGCTTCGTCTCGGACCGCTCCGGGCGGCCGGAGCTCTGGCTGCTGCCGGCGGGCACCGGCGGGGAGGCGCGCCAGGTCACGGACAGCCCCTACGCGCCGGAGCAGCCGGCCTGGTCGCCGGATGGGCGCACGCTGCTGTACATCGCGCGAAAGGTGGAGCGGTCCGAGTACGTAAGGCCTCAGGTGGTTACACGTCTGCGCTATCTGCTGAATGGTCGCCACTATGTGGGTGACGGCTTTTGGCAGGTGTTCTCGGTCCCGGCCGCCGGCGGGCCGTCGCGCCAGCTGACGGCGGACGGCTGGCACCACCTCCACCCCGCCTGGTCGCCGGACGGGCGGCGCATCGCCTTCTGCACCACGCGCAACCCCGACTGGGACCTGGAGTGGGTGTGGGATGTCCACACGGCCGATGCCGCCGACGGCGGCGATCTCCGCCGGGTGACCGCAGGCGGTGGGGTCTGCCTCGCGCCGTCGTTCTCCCCGGACGGAAGCCAGATCGCCTACCTCTTCAATGGCAACCCGACGACCGGGAGCACGGCGGACTACCACGTCTGGGTGGTGCCCGCGGGGGGCGGGCGGGGACGCGATCTCACATGCGACCTGGACCGTGGCGCCCTCGGCCGCGAGCCTCCCGCCGCCCAACCCGCGCCGCTCTGGTCGCCGGACGGCGCCCACATCACGTGGGTGTGCCGCGACGGCGGCGTGGCCAGGCTGGTGCGCACGTCGCTGGCGGCGGACGGCGACCCGGGCGCCCTGGGGGAGGCGGCGTTCGCCCCGGCCGGCCGGGCGCCGAACGGGCGGCACGAGGCGCTGGGGCCCGGGGACGGTGCCGCCGCCTGGCCGAGCGCATCCGCGGACGGGCGGCGACTGGTGTTCGCGTTCAGCGATGCCCACCACCCGGCCGAGGCGTATGATGCCGACGGACACCGCCTGAGCGCGGAGAACGCGTGGCTGGACGAGGTGCGCACGGTCGCGCCGCAGCGCCTGCGCCTGCCCACCGACGACGGGCTCGGCTTCGAGTGCCTGCTCTGGTTGCCGGAGGGGGCATCCGGACCCCATGCCACGCTGGTGGAGATCCACGGCGGGCCGCACGGCGCGACGGGCCCCGCCTTCTCCGCCCGCCAGCAGATGCTGGTGGGGGCGGGCTTCGCCGTGGTTGCCGTGAACTACCGCGGCTCCGCCGGCTACGGCCAGGCCTTCGCCGACCGGATCCACGGCAATTGGGGCGTTTTGGAGCACGCGGACTGCATGGCGGCCGTCGACCACCTGGTGACGGCAGGCTTGGCCGACCCGGCGCGCCTCGGCGTCTTCGGCGGCTCGTACGGCGGCTATATGACCAATTACGTAATCACCCATACGGAACGGTTTGGCGCCGCGGTCAGCATGTCCACGATCGCCAGCCTGCAGACCCTGGCCTACACGATCGACCACTGGGAGTCGATCGCCACCGACCAGGGCGGCCCGCCCTACGCGCAGCCCGAATACTACGCGGCGCATTCGCCCATCACGCACGTGGCCCGGGTGAGCACCCCGCTGCTCATCCTCCACGGCGAGCGGGACGACACCTGCCCGGTCGGCGAGGCCGACCAATTCTTCGCGGCGCTGCGCATGCAACGCAAGGAGGCAATGCTGGTGCGCTATCCAGGGGAGGCCCACGGCTTCATGCTCGGCGGGCGGCCGCAAACGCGGCGCGACGCCCATGCGCGGCTGCTGGCCTGGTTCGTGGAGCACCTCGGCTGATATGCGGCGGACAAGACGCATGCGGACGAAGGTGGTGCCATACGCTTTCCACGACGGGACGCGCGGGTTTGGCCCGCGCGTACGCGGGGTCGACGGGACGCGCGGGTTTGGCCCGCGCGTACGCGGGGTCGACGGGACGCGCGGGTTTGGCCCGCGCGTACGCGGGGTCGATGGAGGCGGTGGCGTGGGACGGGCACGGATCCGGCGCCTGCACGCGGCCGAGGGCGCGCGCCTGCCACAGGCGAGCCTGGTCGGGCGGGTGGCAAAGCGGCTGCGCTGCGACCGCGCCACGGCCGAGCGCGCCGTCGCGGCCATCCTGCAGGCCTCGGGCGACGCCATGCGGCGCGGCGAGCTCCTCGACCCGGGCGCTGCCCTCGGTCTGCAGATCCGGCTGCGGCGGGGCGACCCGCATCGCTGACCCGCCGCCCCGCGGCGGCTGCAACGGCGTGCCGGCCGCCTCGGCGAGCCTGAGCGCGCCGTGGGGGATCGCCGTGGACAGCGCGGGCGACGTGCTCTTCACGGACTACCAGGGCCACACGCTCGACATCCTGGCCGCCTCGACCCGCACCGCGTACCGCGCGTCGCTGACGGCCGGCAACGTGTCGGTGGTGGCCGGTATCCCCGGCCAGCTCGGCTGCGGCGAGGGCCCCGGCACGGCCGCGCGCTTCACCCACCCGGCGGCCATCGCCCTCGATGCCGCCGGCGACGTGGACATCGCCGACTCCCTCTGCGAGCGGGTGGCGCAGCTCTCGGCCAACTGAGCCGCGACGCCGGGTCCCGAAGCACCGGTGTTGTACGGCGGCGCGAATCGCGCCGCCGTCACAATTTCGCGGCCGGCGGCGGCTCCCGCTCCCTACCCGTCCTCCTGCCCGCCCGGGCGCCTGCCGGCGGAGGGGGCGTGCCGCGTGGCAGCGAAGCCCCCGCGCGGGAGGGCTGCACGTTGGCCTGCCTCCGCGACCACCTGCTTTCCGGCCTGGACTGGCGGCTGCTCGGCCCGCACCGCGGTGGGCGCGTCGTCGCCGTGGCGGGGGACCCGGCCGATCCCGCGACCTTCTACTTCGGCGCCTGCGCCGGCGGCGTTTGGAAAAGCACCGATGCCGGCACCACGTGGCGCAACGTCTCCGACGGGCACTTCGGCACGGCGGCCGTCGGGGCCATCGCCGTGGCGCCGTCCGACCCCAGCGTGATCTACGCGGGCACGGGCGAGGCGACCATCCGCGGCAACGTCTCGCACGGCGACGGGGTGTACCGCTCGACCGACGCGGGGCGCAGCTGGCGCCACATCGGGCTTGCGGATTCGCGCCACATCGGCCGCATCGCCGTCCACCCGCGCGACCCCGACACGGCCTACGTCGCCGCCTTCGGACACGCCTGGGGGCCGAGCCAGGAGCGCGGGGTCTTTCGCACCCGCGACGGCGGGCGGACGTGGCAGCATGTGCTCTTCCGGAGCGAGCGGGCTGGCAGCCACGACGTCGCCCTGGACCCCGGCAACCCCCGTATCCTCTTCGCGGCCATCTGGCAGGCACAGCGCTACCCGCACGCGCTCGTGAGCGGCGGGCCGGAGTGCGGGATCTGGCGCAGCATGGACGGTGGCGACACCTGGGCGGATGTGAGCCGGCGGCCGGGGCTGCCCGCGGGGATGCTGGGCAAGATCGGCGTCGCCGTGTCGCCGGCCCGGGCCGGCCGCGTGTGGGCGCTGGTCGAGGCGGACGACGGGGCCGTCTTCCGCTCCGACGACTACGGGGAATCCTGGGTGCGGCTGAGCGGGGAGCCCCTGCTGCGCACGCGGCCCTGGTACTACATGCACATCACGGCCGACCCCGGCGATGCGGACACGGTCTGGGTCCAGAATTACAGCCTCTGGCGGTCCATCGACGGCGGCGCCACCTTCCAGCGGCGGCCGAGCCCGCACGGGGACGAGCACGCGCTCTGGATCGACCCCGGAAACCCGCGGCGGATGATCAAGGGCGACGACGGCGGCGCCACCGTCAGCCTGAACGGCGGGCTGAGCTGGTCGAGCCAGTATAACCAGCCGACCGCCCAGCTCTACCACGTGACGACCGACGACCAGGTGCCGTACCGGGTGTACGGGAGCCAGCAGGACAACACCGCCATCAGCCTGCCCAGCTGGTCGCCGCACGGGGCCATCCACGCGCGCGACTGGTACGCGCCCGGCGGCGGCGAGAGCGGCTACATCGCCGTCAAGCCGGACGACCCGAACATCGTGGTGGCCAGCGGCCCAGCCGGTCGCCGCGCCTACAACGACATCATGACGATGTACGACCACCGCACGCAGCAGCGCCGCAACATCACCGTCTGGCCGGAACTGTACGGCTGGGGCGTGGGCGCCGAGGCGCTGAGGTACCGGCTGCAGTGGACGTTCCCCATCCTGTTCTCGCGCCACGACCCGAACACGCTGTACGTGGCCGGCAACGTGCTGTTCCGGTCGCTGGATCTCGGCGCGAGCTTCGAGGTCATCAGCCCCGACCTGACGCGCAACGACCCGAGCCGCCTCGGGGCGTCGGGTGGGCCGATCACCCGCGACAACACGGGCGCCGAGGTCTACTGCACGATCTTCGCCCTGGCGGAGTCGCCGCAGCGGGCGGGCATGCTCTGGGCGGGCACGGACGACGGCCTCGTGCACCTGTCCGAGGATGGCGGGCACAGCTGGCGCAACATCACCCCGCCGGCGCACCTGCTGCCGGAGTGGGCCCTGATCAGCATCATCGAGCCCTCGCCCCATGACCCGGCGACCGCCTACGTCGCGGCCACGCGGTACAAGCTGGACGACACCCTGCCCTACGTGCTGAAGACGACGGATTACGGGCGCACCTGGACGTCGGCCGCGGGGGATCTGCCCCCCGGCGAGTTCACGCGGGTCGTGCGCGCGGACCCGGCGCGGCCCGGGATGCTCTACGCCGGCACGGAGACCGGGATCTGGGTGTCGTGGGACGACGGCGGTCACTGGCGCCGCCTGGGCGGACGCCTGCCCGTGGCGCCGATCCACGACCTCATCGTGAAGGGCGCCGAGCTGATCGTCGCCACGCATGGCCGGTCGTTCTGGGTCCTGGATGACCTGACGCCCCTGCGCGCGTGGCAGGAGGGCGCCGAGGGCGCCCTCCTATTCACGCCCCGTGCCCGTATGCGCCTTCGCAGCAGCGGCCGGTTTCGCGGCGATCTCGTGCCCGGCGCCGTCAACTACCACAATGTGGACACCCTGCGGGCGGCCGCCTGGGGCGATCTGCGCCCGGGCGGCGAGGTCGTCGCAGAGTACGCCGACGCGGGCGAGAACCCGCCGGACGGCGTGGTGATCTGGTACCACCTGCCGGAGGCGGCCAAGACGCCGCCCAGCCTGGCCGTCCTCGACGCCGCCGGCCGGGTGCTGCGCGAGTACACGGGCCCGGCGGTGCCGGGGCGGGCCGGGCTGAACCGGTTCCTCTGGAACATGCGCCTGCCGGGGGCCACGGCCGTGACGGCGCCCGACCTGCAGCCGTGGGACCGGCCGGAAGGGCCGCTCGTGCTGCCGGGGCGGTACGCCGTGCGCGTCACCGTGGACAGCTGGCGGGCGGCGGCGGAGTTCACCGTGGAGCCGGACCCGCGGCTGCGCACGAGCGCCGGGGACCTGGCGGCGCAGCAGGCCATGCTGCTGCAGATCCGCGACCGGCTGAGCCAGACCAACGAGACCATCAACGGCATCGACGCGCTGCGGGGGCAGCTGGCGGAGTGGGAGCGGCGGGCGTGGGCGCGAGCGGGGGCCGTCCAGGGCGCCGCCGCCCGGCTGCGCGCCGAGCTGGAGACCATCCGCGGCCGGCTGATCGACGTACACATGCGCGGCAGCCAGCTCTGGGCGAGCGGGCTGCA
>JAJYVM010000098.1 GCA_021792015.1 Bacillota bacterium
GGTACCACCCGTTCCCATCCCGAACACGGCCGTGCCACCCTCCAGCGCCTATGGTACTGGGCGGGCGACTGCCCGGAAGAGTCGGCCGCTGCCGGAACACCTTTCTCGCCGATCCCCGGCCCTGTGGCCGGGGATCGGCCTGTTCCTACGCTCGGTCCCCGTCCTTGACATGACTGATCTTGCAGCATACAATGCCGACGCGGCAGCCGATCCTGGTTAGCTCAACGGTAGAGCATCCGGCTGTTAACCGGAGGGTTGCAGGTTCGAATCCTGCACCAGGAGCCAGACGTATCCGCCCCGGGACGATCGTCGTCCTGGGGCGTTTGCTTATATTAGTGCGGGAGGGGAACGGATGCGCATCAGCGTCATCGGCGTGCCGGCCGACCTCGGCGCCTCGCGCCGCGGCACCGACATGGGCCCCAGCGCCATTCGCAACGCCCGTCTGCACGAGGCGCTGGCAGCGCTTGGCCACGAGGTCGAGGACCTCGGCAACCTGCACGTTCCCGTCGCCGAGAGCCGCGCCGTGGAGGGCGAGAAGACGAAGTACATGCCGGAGATCGTCGCGTTCTGCCAGGAGCTCGCCGACCGCGTGGCGGCCAGCCTCCGGGCCGGGCGCCTGCCGCTCGTGCTGGGCGGTGACCACAGCCTGGCGATCGGCACTCTGGCCGGGGTCGCCCAGGTCCGGCCCGAAACCGGCGTCATCTGGTGTGACGCGCACGGCGACTTCAACACGCCGGCCACGACGCCGAGCGGCAACATTCACGGCATGCCGCTGGCGGTATCGACCGGGCACGGCGAGCCGGCCCTCTGCCAGTTGGGGGGGGCGTCGCCGAAGGTCGCCGAGGAGCGGACGGTGCTGGTGGCGGTGCGCGACCTCGACCAGCCCGAGCGCGAGGCGCTGCGGGCCTCACGGATCACGGTCTTCACCATGAAGGAGATCGACAAGTTGGGGATGGCCACCGTGATGGCCGAGGCCATCCGCATCGCCGGCGGCGGCGGGACGCGGCCGATCCACCTCAGCTTCGACCTCGACGCGGTCGACCCGCAATTCGCCCCGGGCGTGGGCACGCCGGTCCCCGGAGGCCTCACCTATCGCGAGGCCCACCTCGCCCTGGAGCTGCTGGCCGATTCCGGACGCATGGGGTCCTGCGAGTTCGTCGAGGTCAATCCGATTCTTGACCAGGGCAACCAGACCGCGCGCATGGCGGTCGAGCTGATCGCATCCGCTCTGGGCAAGCGCATCCTCTGAGCCACCGCTGAGCCACCGCGCCGCCGCGGGGCGGGGTCGAGGAGAACGGCGCCGGTGACGCGAATGCGTGCAGGACGGCAAGGTGTGGCAGGGCTTGTGGCAGGTCTGGGCCGCGCCGCCGGGGCGGAAGCGGGGTCACGGGAGTGAGGGCTGGAACGTGCCGGCACGCCTCATCTCGCTTGAGGGCGGGGAGCGCAGCGGCAAGAGCACGCAGCTGGCGCTGCTTTCGGCGCATCTGCAGGCGCGAGGCACGGCCTTCGTGCTGACGCGCGAGCCCGGCGGCACCCCGTTCGGGGAGCGGCTGCGCGAGGTGCTCCTGGCGCCTGACCTCGGCCCCGTCACCCCGTTCGCCGAAATGGTGGCATTCGCCGCATCCCGGGCCGAGGTGGTGGCCCGTGTGATCCGGCCCGCACTGGCCCGTGGCGACATCGTCATCGCCGACCGGTATGTGGACAGCAGCCGCGCCTATCAGGGGTACGGTCTGGGCGTGCCGCTGGCGGACATCGATCTCGTCAACGCCGCCGCTACGGGTGGCCTGGTCCCGGACCTCACCCTGCTGTTCGACGTCGATCCCGCCGTGGCGGCCGGCCGGGCGCCCGAGCGCGGCCACGACCGCATCGAGGCGCGCGACGGCGGCTTTCACGCCCGTGTCCGTGCCGGATACCTCGAGCTGGCGGCCCGCGAGCCCGCACGCTTTCTCGTGCTGGACGGGCTCCGCTCCGCCGCCGATATCGCCCGGGATGTTGCCAGCGCCGTGGATGCCTGCATCACCGGACGCTAATCTCAAAAGACGGCGGGGAAAAGCGCGAGGGATCTAAGGGGGTAGCCGGATGAAGCTCATCGTGGTCGTCGTGCAGGACAAGGACTCCCTGCGCCTGCTCGAGGCCCTGGTCGAGAAGGGTCTCCGCGCGACGAAGCTGGCCAGCACCGGCGGCTTTCTGCGTGAGGGCAACACGACTCTGATCATCGGCGTGGACGACGAGCGCGTCGACGAGGTCGTGGCCGTCATCCGGCGGATCTGCCACGCGCGCGAGCAGCTGGTCACGCCGCTGTCGCCGCTGGGTGGCCCGGTGGAGTCGTACGTGCCCTACCCTGTCGAGGTCATGGTCGGGGGCGCCACGATCTTCGTGGTCAACGTCGAGCGCTTCGAGAAGGTCTGATGGCCGCCGACCAGCGGGCGACGGCCCCCGCCCTGCCCGCGGCGGGCCGCCTCTCGGATGTCCTGGGAGCCCAACGGCTGCGGAAGGTGGCCGGCTCAGGCAGGCCGGCCCACGCCTACCTGCTGGTGGGTCCGCGGGGAAGCGGGCGGCGGACGGCCGCCTCCGCCCTGGCGGGCGCCCTGCTCTGTGCGCATCCGGGCGAGAACGCCGATGCCTGTGGCACGTGCCCGTCATGTCGCGCCCTGGCGGCCGGCAGCCATGCGGACGTGCACGTCCTCGCCGGCCACCGCCTGGACGACGCCAGGGCCCTGACGCGCGCCGCCGCCCTGCGGCCGGTCCACGGCGGCCGGGCCGCGTTCATCCTCCCCAATGCCGATGAGTTGACACCCGAGGCGGTGGCCGCTCTCCTGAAGCCGATCGAGGAGCCGTCACCGGAGACGCTCTTCATTCTGACGGCCGTTTCGCCCGACCACGTCCCTGAGACCATTGTGTCGCGGTGTCAGGTTGTGCCGCTGCTGCCCGCCCCGAGCGCGGAGCTGGTGCCGTGGCTGACCCAGCGGGGCGTGCCCCCTGAAGCGGCCCCTGTCCTGGCCGATGCGGCCGGCGGCCGTCCCGGCAGGGCGCTGGCCCTCGCCAGCGATCCCGCATGGCAGCAGCGCCACACCGCCGCCCGCGATTGGATCGCCGGTGCGGGGCGCTGGCGTGTCGGTGAGGCCCTGACCCGGGCCGCCGCCGCCGCCGAGGCCACCGACCTGGACGAGGTGCTCGCGGTTTTGCGCCACATGGCGCGCGATGCCGCGGCCGCGGGCGATCAGCCGGGCCTGCTCGCGGCATGTGATGGCTTCGCGGCGGCCGCCACGGCCGCATCGGCGGTGGACGGGCACGTCACGGCCCGCCTCACCTGGGAGGTCCTGGCTCTTCGCTTGCGGCGCTCTTCACGCGTTCGCTATAATCTGCCCAAACGTTGATGTCTCCATCGCTTTGCAGAACCGTGCGAAAGGGCGTTTCAACGCGTGCCGACCGTTGTCGGGGTACGCTTTCGCAGTGCCGGCAAACTCTACCACTTCGATCCGGGGGATCTGTCCTGCACGCGGCTGGATCGCGTGGTCGTCGAGACGGCGAACGGGACCGAGATCGGCCGCGTCGTCACCGAGCGCATGGACAAGCCGGACGAGGACGTCACCCTGCCCCTGCGGCGCATCCTGCGCAAGGCCACCAGCGAGGACCGCGAGCGCCAGGCGGTGAACAAGGCCAGGGCTGAGCATGCCATCGCCCTCTCCCGCCGCCGCGTGGCCGAGCTCGGCCTGGCCATGCGGCCGGTGGACGCCGAGGTCGCCTTCGACGGGAGCCGCATCACCATCTCCTTCACGGCGGACGACCGCGTCGACTTCCGTGAGCTCGTGCGCGGGCTTGCCCAGGAGTTGCGCACGAAGATCGAGATGCGGCAGATCGGGGCGCGCGACGAGGCCAAGGCCCTGGACGGCATCGGGCCGTGTGGGCAGCAGCTCTGCTGCACCCGCTGGCTGACGGAGTTCAAGCCCATCTCCATCAAGATGGCCAAGCTCCAGGGCCTGGCCCTGAACCCCGGCAAGCTGGCCGGCGTCTGCGGCCGGCTGAAGTGCTGCCTCCGCTACGAGATCGAGAACTACGCCGAGGGCGGCAAGCCCCTGCCGCGTGTCGGCGCAACCGTCCACACCCGTGACGGGGAGGGTCGCGTCGTCGCGACCTCCGTGCTCGAGCGCAAGGTCAGCGTCCTGCTGGACGAGGGCGCGAAGTGGTTCCCGGTCGACGAGGTCTTCGGCAGCAACGGCTGTGGGGGCGGGGGCGGCTCCGGCAACGGCGGGTGCAGCTGCGGCCGTGGCTGACGGCCGCTCCGGCCGGCTGATCCTCTGCCCCACGCCCGTCGGCAACCTTGAGGACATCACCCTGCGGGCCCTGCGGGCCCTGCGCGAGGCCGACGTGGTCTTCGCGGAGGATACGCGCCGCACGCGCGTGTTGCTCGACCACTTCGAGATCCACGTCCCCCTGCGCTCCTGCCACGACCACAACGAGGCCGAGCGGGCCGCCGAGCTCGTGACGCGGCTGGCCGCCGGGGAGCGGGTCGTGGCGGTGAGCGACGCGGGCACCCCCGGCCTTGCGGACCCCGGCTACCGGCTGGTGGCCGCCGCCATCGCCGCGGGGCTCGAGGTGACGGCCCTGCCCGGCCCCTCCGCCCTTCTGCCTGCCCTGACCCTCTCCGGGCTGCCGACGGACTCGTTTTGCTTCGTGGGGTTTCTGCCGCGGCGCCCGGGTGAGCGCCGCCAGGCGCTCGCCCGGGCGCTTGCCCTGCCGCACACGGTGGCGGCGTACGAAGCCCCGCACCGGCTGGCTGCCACGCTGCGCGCGGCCGCCGAGCTGGACCCGGACCGCCCGGCCGTGCTGGTGCGCGAGCTGAGCAAGGTCCATGAAGAGGTGGTGCGCGCCACCCTTGCCGAGTTGGCCCAGCGGTACGCAAGCGAGCCGCCGCGTGGTGAAATCACGTTGCTGTGGGGCCCCGCGCCAGCCGCCGCCCCGCCGTGTCCGGCCGAGGTCGTCGATTTTGCGGATGCCGTGGCGCGCGGTCTGGCGGCGGGTCTGAGCCCTCGCCAGGCGGCCAGGCAGGCTGCCCGTGCCGCCGGCCTCCCCGAGCGCGGCGCCTATGACCGCTGGCTGGCGAGCCGGGACTGAGCCCGGCCGGGCCGGCCAGCGGTCACGGCCAGCCGCTAGCCGACCTTGCTCACCATGGCCTCCATGCAGCTGTGGCAGACGTTCTTGCCCATGAAGTTGACGACGTCCTGGGCGTTGCCGCAGAAGATGCACGCGGGCTCGTACTTGCGGAGGATGATCTTATCCCCGTCGACGTAGATCTCCAGGGAGTCTCGCTCCGCGATGTCGAGCGTTCGCCGCAGCTCAATGGGAATGACCACGCGCCCGAGTTCGTCGACCTTGCGGACGATACCGGTGGACTTCATCATGCGGAAACCCTCCTCGGTGATGGCAGGTAGAGGTGCGAAGCCGACGATACCAATCCTGCCAGAATAAGTCAACCCTCAAGTTGCCGCCTCATGGGGAAAAGGCTACAATACGCTCACGCGGAGACGGGGATGCGACCAGGGTCGATGGCCGCCACAGCGAGCCGGAGAAGTGCAAGCCGGCGCGGCAGCCCGGTCGCGATGGCCCCCGAGCGCCCGCCCGCGAGGGCGGCGGTGGGCACCGTTATCGGCCGGCAGAGTCCGGGCGCCCGGCTGTGGCGCCGCGGAGAAGCAGGGTGGTACCGCGGGAGCGCGTCTCTCGCCCCTACGGGGCGGCGGGCGCTTTTTTTGCGCCCCAACGCGGGCGGTGGCTGGGCGGGTGGCCCGCAAGGCCGCGCCGAGGGCCGGCGGAGGCCATGCCGGACGCCTGGGATGCCTGGAGGAGGTCACGCGGATGTCCGTCTTCTCGCAGACCGTCGCCATCGACTACAGCAACGGCGATCCGCACATCGGCCACGCCTACGAGAAGGTGGCCGCCGACGCCGTCGCGCGCTACCGCCGCCTGCAGGGCGATGTGGTGGCGTTCGTGATGGGCACCGACGAGCACAGCCTCAACGTGGCCCGCGCCGCGCGCGAGCAGGACCTGACGCCGAAGGCCTACTGCGACAAGATGGCGGCCGTCTTCCGCGGCACCTGGGACGCCATGGCCATCTCCTACACCTCGTTCTTTCAGACGTCCGACCCGCGCCACGTGCGCGCCGTGCAGGACCTGGTCACGCGCATCCGCGACGCCGGACATGTCTACAAGGGCGTGTACCGGGGCTGGTACTGCCCATCGTGCGAGGCGTTCTACACGGAGAAGGACCTCGTGGAGGGCCTCTGCCCGATCCACCACCGCCCCGCGGTCCAGATCGAGGAGGAGAACTACTTCTTCCGCCTCTCGGCCTTCCGCGACCAGATCCTCGCGCACCTCCGCGCCAACCCCGGCTTCGTGCGGCCGGACAGCCGCCGCCACGAGATCGAGAACGTGCTGGAGCAGGGCCTGGAGGACGTCAGCATCTCGCGCGGCAACATCGACTGGGGCGTGCCGCTGCCGTGGGACCCGAGCCAGGTGGTGTATGTCTGGTTCGACGCCCTGATCACGTACCTCTCGGCCATCGGCTTCGGCTGGGATCCGGAGACCTTCGACCGCTTCTGGCCCGCCGATGTGCACTTCATCGGCAAGGACATCACGCGCTTTCACTGCATCATCTGGCCCGCGATGCTGATGGCCGCCGGCCTGCCCCTGCCGCGGAGCGTGTTCGGCCACGGCTTTCTCAATGTCAACGGCGAGCGCCTGAGCAAGACGACGGGCAACGTGATTGACCCGATCGCCTTCCAGCGCCGCTACGGCCGCGACGCGACCCGGTACTACCTGCTGGCGGAGACGCCCTTCGGCCAGGACGGCAACATCGCGGCCGAGTCATTCGTCAAGCGCTACAACTCGGACCTCGCCAACGACCTCGGCAACCTGCTGTCGCGCTCGACCGCCCTCGTGGAGCGCCACTGCGCGGGCCGGATCCCGGAGCCGGGCCATGCGGACGGGCTGGATCAGGTGGCGGCCTCGGCCGTCGCCGATGCCGCCGCCGCCATCGATGACCTGCGCATTCACGACGCTGCCGCGGCCCTCTGGACCCTGGTCCACCGGGCGAACAAGTATGTGGATGAGACGGCCCCGTGGCGCGCAGACCTCGATCCCGCGCGCAGGTCCCAGATCCTCTACAACCTCTGCGAGGTGCTGCGGATCCTGGCGGTCGCCCTGCAGCCGTTCCTGGTCGACGCGCCGAAGGAGATCTGGTCGCAGCTTGGCTGCGACCCAGCCGCCATTGCCGCCAGCCGGTGGGCGGACACCCGCTGGGGTGGGCTTCAACCTGGCCAGCAGATCCACCGGGGCGCGCCCCTGTTCCAGCGCCTGGACGCCGACGAAGTCATCAGCAAGGCGGAGGGATTCCGGGTCGTGTCATCGCAGCCCGCGCCAGCGGCTCCCACGATCTCCATCGACGAGTTCCGCAAGGTCGACCTGCGCCTCGCCGAGATTCTCGCGGCCGAGAAGGTGAAGGGCGCCGACCGCCTGTTGAAGCTGAAGCTCCGGGTCGGCTCCACCGAGCGCGAGATCGTCTCCGGCATCGCCCAGTACTACCAGCCGGCCGACCTGGTCGGCAAGCACATCGTCGTGGTGGCAAACCTCGAGCCGGCCACCATCCGCGGCGTGCGCTCGGAAGGCATGCTGCTGGCCGCCTCGACCGACGACGGCCGGCTGGCCCTGGTGGTGCCGGAGCAGCCGCTGCCGAGCGGCAGCCATGTCCGGTGATCGATAGCCACTGCCACCTGACGGCGCGGGCGTTCGCCGAGGATCTGCCGGCCGTGCTGGCACGGGCCCGCGCCGCCGGGGTGACGCACATGGTCACCATCGGCACCTCGCCGAAGGACTGGGATGCGGCGGCCGCCCTGGCGGCCGCCCATCCCGACATCGCCTGTGCCTGCGGCGTGCACCCGCACGAAGCCGCGGGCGGCGGCTGGGACGGGCTCCGCCCCCTGCGGGTCGTCGCAATCGGGGAGATCGGGCTCGACTACCACTACGACTTCGCGCCCCGGGCGGCGCAACGCGACGCCTTTGCGGCCCAGCTCCAGATCGCGCATGCGAGGGGCCTTCCGATCATCATCCACGAAAGGGAAGCGGCGGAGGATGTCCTGGCCATCCTCCGCCGCGAGGGCTGCCCGCCGGGCGTCTGGCACTGCTTCTCCGGCGACGCCGACCTCGCCGCCGAGGTCCTCGCCCTCGGCCTCCACCTCGGCTTTGGCGGCATGGTCACCTTCCCGAAGGGCACCGAAGGCATCCGCGCCGCGGCCCGCGAGTGCCCCGCCGATCGCCTCCTCATCGAGACCGATGCGCCCTACCTCGCGCCCGTGCCCCACCGCGGCCGGCGCAACGAGCCCGCCTTCGTGGCCGACACGGCCCGGTTCCTCACGGAGCTGCGCGGAGAGCCCGCCGACGGCACCGCGGCCGCGCGCGCACTCTTCCGCCTCCCGTGAGCGAGCTGGGCGCGACGCTGTCGCGCCACGGGATCCGGCTGGACAAGTCCTTTGGACAGCACCTGCTGGTCGACGCCGCCGCCCTGCGCCGCATCGTGGCGGCGGCCGAGATCCAGCCGGGGGAGCGGGTGCTGGAGATCGGCCCGGGCGCCGGCGGCCTCACGCTGGCCCTCTGCGCCGCCGGTGCCCACGTCGAGGCCGTCGAGCTCGACCGCCGCTGGGCGGGCGTCCTGGCCGAGCGCCTGGCCGGGCAGGACGTGGCGATCACGTGGGGCGACGCCCTGAAGGTGGACCTGCCGCCCGCCGCCAAGCTGGTGGCCAACCTCCCGTACAACGTGGCGGGCCCCATCCTGGGGCGCGTGCTGCCGATGCGATACGGGCTCTATGTCGTCGCCCTGCAACTGGAGGTGGCCGCGCGCGCGGTCGCCCGGCCGGGCGACCGCCGCCACGGATCGCTTTCCCTGTTCATCGCCTATCACGGCGCGGCCGAGCTGCTCTTCCGCCTGCCGCCCGGCGCGTTTCTGCCGCCGCCGCGCGTCCACTCCGCCATCGTGCGGATCCGCCCCCACGCGGCCCCGCCGGTGGACGTGCCGCCCGAGCAGCTCTTCGCCGTCATCCGCAGGGCCTTCAGCCACCGGCGCAAGACGATTGCGAACGCGCTCGGCGTGGCGGCTGCGCGGGTCGCCGCATGCGGCCTCGATCCGCTGGCCAGGCCGGAAACCCTGTCACTGCATGACTTCGCGGTGCTGGTCCGCTCCGGTGTATACTGAAAGTCGGATGCGCGGCAGCCGGGGAGGCGCGCGGGCCTTGCAGTTCATCAGCCCCACCAAGGGCGCCCTCAGCTTCGACGCGATGTTCGACGAGATCGTCGCCTACGTGGAAGAGGAGCCGGGCGCGGCATATAAGCTCATCATCGGCTCGGACTCGCAGGCCCGCGAGGACGCCGTGGCGTTCGTCTCGGCCGTGGTGATCCACCGCCAGGGCAAGGGGGCCCGCTACTTCTACCAGCGGCGCACGCAGCGCCGCATCTCCTCGCTGCGCCAGAAGATCTTCTACGAGACCTCGCTGAGCCTCGGCCTGGCCAGCCGCCTTGCCGAGCGCATGTCCGAGAACGGGTACGCGCGCCTGAACGTGGAGATCCACCTCGACGTCGGCCCGAACGGCGAGACGCGCGAGCTGATCCGCGAGATCGTGGGCATGGTGACGGGCAGCGGCTTCGACGCCAAGATCAAGCCGGACTCCTACGGCGCCTCCAAGGTCGCGGACAAGTACACGAAGTAGTGCGATGGCGGTGAATCCTGCCACGGCGGCCCCTCGCGCCGCGGCCGCGCTTGACACCTTTGGAAGGCTGCCATTATACTAATCGGCTTTTGACGCGGGTGCTCGACCCATGGTAAGATGGGTCCCGCAGGATGCCGCAGAAGGGGTGGATCCATGGCAACGCGCCACAACGTCCTCTCCAACATCAAAACGGGGCTCGACGGGCTGGTCGGCCAGCGGGTCCTGATCCGGGCGAACAAGGGCCGCCGCAAGATCGTGGAGCGCGAGGGGACCCTTGAGAAGACATACACGAACCACTTCATCGTCCGCCTCGACGAGGACCGCCAGAATCGCCTCGTCTCCTACTCGTACGCGGACCTGCTCACCGAGATCGTCGAGCTGAGCCTCTGCTGCCAGGACGGCCGGCAGAAGTTCGAGGTCACCGCGAGCTAGCCGCGCCCCGACCATCCAAGCCTTTGCAGTGCCGCCACGCGTGTGCGTGGCGGCGCAGTTGTTTCCGGGGGGCCGCGCCGGGGTGAGGCGGGTGTCCGCCCGGCGCCGCGCCAGGGCGCCCGCACCCCCTGCGGAGTCCGCGCGACCGCGCAACCTGCGCCCACGGGGCCCGCGCGCGCCGCTGGCTTCGCCGCCCGCTGCCGGCGCGAGTGGGCAAGAGTCTCCAAACCGCCGCGGGCCTTGCCGGTGCATCCCGCACCGGCCGGCCAGGGCAGCCTAGCCTCCCGGATGGCGGCGATACGCGGTGAGCGCACGGTGTTGGTGATCATCGGCGGCGGCGAGGCCAAGGAGGGCGAGGCGCCGATCCTGGCGCGGGTGGTCCGCCTGGCGGGGGGCGGCGCGGCCCGCATCCTCGTCTGCACGGCGGCCTCGGAGGAGCCGGCGGCGGCTGCTGCGCCCTACCTGCGCGCGTTCCGGCGCCTGGGGGTCGCCGAGGTGGCGCCCCTGGATGTCCCGCACCGCCACGCGGCCCGCGCGCTCGCCAACCTGCGCCGGCTGCGCGAGGCCACGGCCCTCTTCTTCGCCGGCGGCGATCAGATCCGCATCACGGCCGTCCTCGGCGGCACGCCGCTGGAGCACGTCCTGCGGCGGC
>JAJYVM010000099.1 GCA_021792015.1 Bacillota bacterium
CCTCGCGCTTATTGCTGAGCAGGTCGTGCCGAGGCGTGAGCTGGATGGCGTCCTCCGGGCACGCCTCCTCGCAGAAGCCGCAGAAGATGCACCGCAGCAGGTCGATCTCGTAGCGCCAGGCGTAGCGCTCGCCGGCCGAAAACGGAGCGCCGACGGGGTTCTCCGCCGCCTCGACCGTGATGCAGTGCACCGGGCAGGCGGCCGCGCACAACTCGCAGCCGACGCAGCGCTCAAGGCCCTGCTCGTCGCGGTCCAGGATGTGCAGGCCGCGGAACCGCTCCGGGTAGGGCCGCTCCTTGGCCGGGTAGTCCACCGTCGTGCGCGGCCGCCGCAGGTACTTCAGCGTCGTCGCGAGGCCCTTCACCAATCCACCCATCTAACCGATCACCCCCGCAGGGCGACGATAATCGCCGTGCCAGCGAGATTCAGGAACGCGAACGGGAGCAGCCACTTCCAGCCGAACTCCATCAACTTGTCGTAGCGCAGGCGCGGGAACGTGGCGCGCACCCACATCTGCAGGAAGATCAGCACGCCGGTCTTGAGCAGCAGCCATATGAAGCCCGGGATCGGCGCCGGGCCGCGCCAGCCGCCCAGAAAGAGCAGGGCTCCGACGACCGCCAGGACAATCATGTCGACGTACTCGGCCATGACGAACATGGCAAAGCGCATGCCGGTGTACTCGGTGTGGTAACCGGCCACCAGCTCGGACTCGGCCTCCGCCAGGTCGAACGGGGCGCGGTTGCCCTCGGCCGTGGCGCAGATCAGGAAGATGACGAACGCGATGATCTCCGGCAGGAAGAACCACATCTTGGCCTGGGCCTGCACGACGCCGCCAAGGCTCACGGTGCCGGCGGCCACCACGACAGCCAGCATCGCCATGCCCATGGCCAGCTCGTACGATATCATCTGGGCCGTCGCGCGGAGGCTCCCAAGCAGCGCGTACTTGCTCTGCGACGACCAGCCACCAAGCGACACGCCGTAGACACCGAGGGAAGCCAGGGCCAGCACGTAGAGCAGGCCGCCCGGCGGGTCGGTGACGGCGGCGTTCGGGCCGATGGGCACCGCCGCGAAGATCGCCAGGGCCGCGAAGAGCGAGATGCCGGGCGCCAGGGCGAAGATGAACCTGTCGATGCCGGCCGGGCGGATGTCCTCCTTCAGGATCATCTTCACGGCATCCGCCAGGGGCTGCAGCATCCCCCAGGGCCCGACCTTGACGGGCCCCCAGCGAAGCTGGAAGTAGCCCAGCACCTTGCGCTCCAGCACCATCGTGTAGGCGAAGGCCGTGAGCAGGCAGAAGACCGCCAGCAGGCCCCGCAGGAACGCCGCCAGCAGCGGGTTCACGCGGGCACCACCGCCCGCAGCGTCAGGTCGGCGCCGAGGCCGGGCAGGGCCCGCTCGGGCACCACCACGACATCGGGGTGGAGCCCGGGGTCGACGGCCACCACTGCCTCAAGCTGATCGTTGATCATCACGCGCGTGCCGGCCGCCAGGCCGCGTGACGGGTGGACACGGACGACCGGGAGCGCCGTCCGCGCCGCCTCCAGCGTGCGATCGAAGCGCGTGTTGCCGCCGCCGCTCCAGAGGTGCGGGCGGGTGAGCACCGTGCCGGCGGCGAACGGCTTTCTCGCCGGCAGGTCCCTGGCCGGCTGCGCAGCCGGCGTCAGCCGCTTGAAGATCTGCTCGTCGGACAGGCCTTTGGGGGCGACCACGGCGGTTGCGCGCTGGCTCAGCCCCGCCAGGTTCGTGAAGGTGCCGGACCGCTCGAACGGGCCGGCGACGGGCAGGACGATGGTGGCCAGCTCAGTCACTTCCGTCGGGTAGAGATCGCTCACGATGAGCACCGGGACCTTCGCGAGCGCGGCGCGCACGTCGGCCGGATAGCTGCGCAGCGGGTTGGCGCCCGCCAGCCAGAGCGTGTGGATCTTGCCGTCCGCGCAGGCCGCAAGGATGTCACCGTCGACCTCGAGGCCCGCGTCGTGCGCGCCGCGCGCGTTGGCGACCTCGTGGACCATCAGGACCGGCGCGCCCAGCGCCCGGATCGCCTCCACCAGCTCGCCGCGGCCGTTCCAGAGCACCACGGGGTGCTTGGCGCCGCTGAGGTCGAGCCCGCGCAGGGCCTCGGCCACGCCGTCGGGCGCGCACACGATGCGCTCGGCGTGGCCCACGCGCATCCCGGGAACCGGCCCCACGTCGATGACCCGCTTGTGGTGCCGGATGCGGAGGTCCAGGATCGGGGCCTCCTCCATGGGGCAGGTGTCGACCAGCACGACCACGTCCGCCGCGCTCAGGTCGGACGGCGCCGCCTCCGGCACGCCGGGGACGCTCGCGTGCACCTGGCGGCCCACGCGCCAATCCACGGTGCCGCAGATCTGCCTGAAGGCCGCCGCAGCCTCGTTCGTCAGACGGCCGCCACCCAAACCGGCAACCGGGCCCGCTTCCAGGGCCTTCTGCACCTCCGCGAGGGCCACGTCCCACGAGACGTCGGCGCCGCGGACCCGGGGGCTGATGATTCGCTCAACGCTGTGCTGGTCGCCAATGGCGTAGCGGCCTCTATCACATAGCCAGCCACCATCCACGGCTGGATTATCGCGAATCATCAGCCGCATCAGGTCGCCGTGGCGCACGTCGGCGCGGACGTTGCAGTGCAAGGCGCACTGCGTGCAGATGCTCGGCGTGTGCTGCAGGTCCCACGGTCGCGACTTGAAGCGGTAGGGCCGGCTGGTCAGGGCGCCCACGGGGCAGAGCTCCGTGTTGTTGCCGGAGTAGTAGCCGCCGTAATCGTCCCGGCCCTCTGTGCCGATGGTCATGTGGGAGCCGCGCTCGATCAGCACGATGTTGCGCTCGTGCAGGATCTCATCCTCATAGCGCACGCAGCGCTGGCAGAGAATGCAGCGCTCCTCGTCGATCACCAGGAACGGCGGGCAGTCCAGGGCCTTCTTCCGGTGGATCTTGCCGTCGAGGAACCGGCTCGACGGCGGGCCGTAGCGCAGGGTGAAGTCCTGGAGGTCGCACTCGCCGCCCTTGTCGCAGATCGGGCAGTCCAGCGGGTGGTTGATCAGCAGCAGCTCGAGGACCCCGTGCTGGGCCTCCTTGACCTTGGGCGTCGTGGTGTGGACCACCATGCCCTCGGCCACGCGCGTCGTGCATGCGGTCTGCAGCTTGGGCATCTTCTCGATCTCGACCAGGCACATGCGGCAGGCCCCGGCCGGGTCGAGCTTCGGATGGTAGCAGTACACGGGGATCTCGATCCCGACCTGCTTGGCCGCCTCGACCAGCAGCGTCCCGGGCTCGACGCTGGCCTCCCTGCCGTCGATGGTGAGCGTGATCATGCGGACAGCACCTCCGCCGCGTGCGAGCACGTGTGCCCGTGCGCGTGGGCAATGAACTCGTCCTCAAACAGGCGCAGGGCCGAGCCGAGATAGGTCACCGCAAAGTCGCCCAGCGGGCAGAGGCACTTGCCGCCGCCGATCTCGCCGACCAGGCTCTTCAGGAGATCCACGTCCTCGGGCTGGCCCTGGCCGCCCTCCAGGCGGGCCAGCACCTTCTCCACCCACTTCGTGCCCTCGCGGCACGGGGTGCACTTGCCGCAGGACTCGTGGGCGTAAAAGCTCTCGCCGATCAGGGCGACCTTCACGGCGCAGGTGGTCTCGTCGCAGACGATGAGCCCCGCGGAGCCCAGCATGGAGCCCGCCGCCGCCATGGCGTCGAAATCGAGCGGCGTGTCCAGCTGGTCCGGCGTCATGGCCGCGCTGCTCGCGCCGGCCGGCAGGATCATCTTCAGCCGGTGGCCGTCGCGGATGCCGCCCGCGTGCTCCTCGACCAGCTCGCGGAGCGGGGTGCCCATCACCAGCTCGTAGTTGCCGGGCCGCCGCACGTGGCCGCTGATCGAGCAGATCTTCGTCCCCGGGCTCTTCGGCGAGCCGATGCCGGCGAACCAGGCGCCGCCGTTGTTCACGATCGACGGCACGCAACAGAGCGTCTCGACGTTGTTCACCACGGTCGGCGAGGCGTAAAGGCCCGCCACGGCCGGGAACGGCGGCTTCACGCGCGGATGGCCGCGCTTGCCCTCGATCGACTCCAGCAGGGCCGATTCCTCGCCGCAGATGTACGCGCCGGCACCCCGGTGGACGACGATGTGCAGCGAGTAGTCGCTGCCGAGGATGTGCTCGCCGAGATAGCCCGCCTCAGTCGCCTGGGCCACGGCCCGGTTCATGATCGCCGCGCCCTCGTAGAACTCGCCGCGCAGGTAGATCACGGCGAAGTTGGCCCCGATGGCGTACGAGGAGCAGATCACGCCCTCCACCAGCAGGTGGGGGTTGTCCTCCACCAGCATGCGGTTGTTGAAGGAGCCGGGCTCGCTCTCGTCGCCGTTGACGCAGAGGTAGCGCGGCCGCCCGTCGTTCGGCAGGAACGACCACTTGCGCCCGGCCGGGAAGCCGGCGCCGCCGCGCCCGCGCAGGTTGGCCGTGTTGACCTCGGCGGCCACCTCCTGCGGCGTCATCCGGCGCAGGGCCTTCTCCACGGCCTGGTAGCCGCCCCGCGACCGGTACACGCCGATGTCGCGCAGGTCGACCTCACCGATGCCGTCCGTCAGAAGGCGCATGATCACCGGCCGTCACCACCTTCCGCCCGGGCAGCCGCATCGGAAGCCGCCTTCGCGGGGCCGGCGACGCCGGCCCCGTCACGAACAAGCTTCGTGGACCCGGCGAGGTCCAGCGGCCCCACCAATCCTTCGTTGTAGAGGCCCGCGATCGCCCGGTCGCAGGCGGCCAGGCACTCCACGGTCTCCACCGAGAACCGCTCGCCGCAGCCCGGCATGGCGCGCAGGCCCGCCACCAGGTCGTCGGCGCCCGCCATCGCGCACGACAGGCTGGTGCAGACCTGCAGCCGGTGCGCCGGGGGCTTGCTGCGCCGGAACATCGTGTAGAACGTCACGACCGAGCTGACCTCCGAGGCCGGCACGTCAGCCGCGGCCGCGATCTCGTCGATCGCCTCGTCGGATACGTAGCCGATGCGCTCCTGCGCGCGCCAGAGCAGCGGCAGCACGAGGGAGCGCCGCTCGGGGTAGCGCGCCGCCATCTCCTTTGTCTCGGCCGGATCCAGGACCATCAGCGGTCCACCTCTCCCATGACCATGTCCATACTGGCGATGATCGCCACGGCGTCCGCAAGGAGGCAGCCTTCGAGCAGGCGCGTCAGGACGCTGGTGTTATAGAACGAGGGCGGCCGCACCCGCACACGGTGGGGGTGGGTGCCGCCGTCGGACACGACGTAGAAGCCGAGCTCGCCGCGCGGGCTCTCCACGGCCTGGTACACGGCGCCGGCCGGCACCGGGAAGCCCTGCGCCACCAGCTTGAAGTGGTGGATCAGCGCCTCCATGGAGCGATGCAGCTCCTCGCGCGGCGGCAGCGCCACCTTGCGGTCGTCGGTCTTCCAGGCCCCCTCGGGCATGCCCTCGATCGCCTGGCGGACGATCTTGCCGCTCTCCTCCATCTCGGCCATGCGCACCTCGTATCGCGCCCAGACGTCGCCGGCCGTGCTGGTCGGCACGTCGAAGCTGTACTTCTCGTAGCCGGAGTAAGGATAGGCCTTGCGGACATCCCAGGGCACGCCGGAAGCGCGCAGCGACGGACCCGTCACGCCGAAAGCCAGAGCCCGCTCCTTGGTGAGCACGCCGACGCCCTGCACGCGCTCGCGGAAAATGGGATTGCCGTCGAGCAGCGCGCGGAAGTCGGAGATCCAGCGCGGCAGCTCCTCCAGGAAGCGGGCCACCATGGCCGGCAGCTGCGGCGGGATGTCGTACATCAGCCCGCCGACGCGCATGTAGGACAGGTTCATGCGCACGCCGGCCGTGGCCTCGTACATGTCGAGGATGGCCTCGCGCGCCTGGAAGCAGTAGAAGAAGACGGACTGGGCCCCGAGCTCCAGCGCCGATGTGCCGAGCCAGACCAGGTGGCTGGCGATGCGCGACAGCTCGCAGAACAGCACCCGGATGGCCTGGCAGCGCGGCGGCACCTCGATCCCCATCAGCCGCTCCACCGCCAGCACGTAGCCGAGGTTGTTCGTGAGCGGCGACAGGTAGTCCATCCGGTCGCTGTCCGTCACGGCCTGCTGCCAGGTGTGGGTCTCGAACTGCTTCTCGATGCCGGTGTGGAGGAACCCGATGTCGGGTTGGCAGCGGACGATGGTCTCGCCGTCCACCTCGACGATCAGGCGCAGCACCCCGTGGGTGCTCGGATGCTGCGGCCCCATGTTGAGCACCATCGTCTCGGTCGTGGTCTCGGCCATGTCGGTCCTCTCCGCTCCTGGCGCGCGCGGGGCGCGCGCAGATCTTCAGTTCCTGGCGCGCGGGGCGCGCGCGGATCTTCAGTTCCTGGCGCGCGGGGCGCGCGCGGATCTTCAGTGCGCGTACTTGCTCGTCGGATCCAGGACCCGCGGCCCCTCGACGGGGTAGTCGCGGCGCAGCGGATGGCCCTCCCAGTCGTCGGGCAGCAGGATCCGGCGCATGTCGGGATGGCCTTCGAACGCGATGCCCATGAGGTCGTACACCTCGCGCTCGACCCAGTCGGCCGACTCGAAGAGCGGCGTCAGGGACGGCACGCGCACGGAGCCAGGGGCGGCGGCATTCGTGCCGGATGCAATCCCGTCGACAATCGTCTCGCAGCGCACCTGGGCCGTCGAGGGCAGGCGCCGGAGGATGGCCACCAGATCGAACCGGCCCTCGGGGCGCTCCGGCCAATCCACCGCCAGCAGGTCCACGAGGATATTGAAGCCCTCGGCGTCGCGCAGGTGGGCGATCACGTCCCGCCAGTCCTTCAGCGGGAGCCGCAGGACCGGCCAGCCATCGATGCCCGGCTGCTCATAGGCGACGTCGGGGAAGCGCGCCTGCAGCGCCGTGAGGTCCAGCGGCAGGGTCCCCGCCGCAGCCGCCGCCTCACCCTCCGTCTTCGGCTCGGCCCCTGCCTCCGCCCCCGGCTCAGCCACGGCCGGCCTCGCCGATCGAGGCGGCCTGGATGAACGGGAGCCCGGCCTTGGGGTCGCCGGCGGCGATGCCGTCGCGCAGGCGCAGGATGGCCTCCAACACCTGCTCGGGCGTCGGCGGGCAGCCCGGCACGTAGATGTCGACCGGCAGGACGTTGTCGACGCCCTGCACGACGGCGTAATTGTTGAAGACGCCGCCGCTGCACGCGCACGAGCCCATGGACATGACCCACTTGGGCTCGGGCATCTGCTCGTACAACTGCTTGATCACGGGCACCATCTTGTGGCAGACGCGCCCCGAGACGATCATCAGGTCGGCCTGGCGGGGCGAGGCGCGGAAGACCTCGGCGCCGAAGCGCGCCGAGTCGAAGCGCGCCGTCACGAGCGACATCATCTCGATGGCGCAGCAGGCCAGGCCCATGGTCAGCGGCCAGATCGAGTTCTTCTGGCCCCAGCGCACCATCTGCTCGACGGTGGTCAGGATGAACGGCGTGCCGTCGTTGCTCACTGCCATTGCAGTCCGCCCTTCTTCCAGACGTAGGCGTAGCCGATGGCGAGGACCAGGGCGAAGACCGCCATGTCCAGGAGGCCGCGGCCGCGCAGGGTATGCAGCAGCACGGCCCAGGGATAGAAGGATGCGGCCTCGACGTCGAAGATCACGAACAGCATCGCGATCATGTAAAAACGCACCGAGAAGCGCGGCGGTGCCGTGGTCTCCGGCACGATGCCGCACTCGTACGCCTCGAGCTTGGCGGCGGTCGGGCGCTTGCGCCCGAACAGCGTCGCGACGACCGACACGATGATCGTCACGAGGGCCACGAGGCCGAGGTAGATGGTCAGGGCCGCATAGGGCGAGGCCATCGCGTGGAATCCTCCATCTCATCGGCATGCGCGCGGGACGACCCGCGCTTACCATCTCATCGGCATGCGCGCGGGACGACCCGCGCCTACCGTTCCGGGCATCCCTCGGCGTCCCGCAGACGCCGACCGCCAGACTTTGTGCTTTTCGTCACAAGCTGGCGCGGAAGCGCACCCTTCCCCTACTCAATCGGGTGAATCGAACTCATTCATCATCCTACGCGCGGGTTCGGGGAGCGTCAACGAAAGGCGCGCGTGCTACCCTGGAGCATGGCGGGAGGGTTGGGCGGCGGTGGCGACCGTGCCGTCCGGAACGTGGACGTCGGAGGACTTGGTGCGGCTCCCCGAGGGCTGGCGGTACGAGATCGACGAGGGGGAGCTGGTCATCATGCCGCCGGCCGGGTTTGAGCATGGGGAGATCAGCGCCGCGGTGGTGACGGCCCTGCAAACCCACGTCAGCGCCCACCACCTCGGTGTCACGCTCACAAACGAGCCGGGCTTCCGGCTGCGTCGCGGCCCTGACACACTGCGGGCCCCGGACGTCGCGTTCGTATCGAACGAGCGCCTGTCGCGCGTCGCCGACCGGCGAAAATTGAGCGACGTGCCGCCGGACTTGGCCGTCGAGGTGCTCTCCCCGTCCGACGCCAACGTGGACATGGAGCGGAAGGTTCAGCAGTATTTGGCGGCCGGCGGCCGGGCCGTCTGGATCCTTGATCCCGCGGCAGCCACCCTGCGCCGCGGCCGCCACCCCGGCGAGCTGCGTCAGGTCGACGAACGGAGGGCCGCACCGAGGACCCTCAGCTGAGCAGCCGCGCCAGCCCGTCCAGCGGGATGGCTTCTTTAATGGCGCGCCCCTCCGCCGCCATGTGCGCGTAGCACTCGGCCAGTGTCTGCGCGAAGGGCGTCGACGTGAACCCCAACTCCCGCTGGATGCGGGCGCTCGATACCGTCCAGTCGGCGCCAGGGTGCACGCCAACCCCCGGGAGCCCTGTTGCCCCCGCCGCCCTCAGCGCGTCCCACGATACCCGCCGCACCACGGGACGGACGCCGGCCACCTCCGCCGCCGTCCCGATCCAGTCCTCAACCGTGTGGTGCCGCGTCGAGGCCGCGTTGTACGTCCGGCCGGCCGCCCCCCTGGCCTTCGCCGCCGCCGCCAGGATGCGGGCGAGGTCCTTCACGTACACGGTGTGGCGGAAGCCAGCCGGCGCCTCGGGCACGACCACCGCCCCCGCGCGCACCCGGTGCAGCCAGTACCCGCAGCGGTCGGAGAGGTCCCAGGGCCCGTACACCAGCACCGGCCGCACGACCGCCGCCTCCATGCCCGCCTCCACCGCCAGCGCCCACACCGCCGCTTCGGCGGCCGTCTTGCGAGCGCCGTAGGCGCTCGGCGATCCGTCCGCAAGCGACGCGGGCGTCACCGGCCACAGCTCGCCGTCCTCGTCGATGCCGGGGTTGCCGGCCCGGTCCCGGTACACGGACGCCGTGCTCACAAAGACGTAGCGGCCCGTGCGTGCCGCCACGCGGCGGCCCAGGCGGCCCACATCCTCCGCGGTCTGGCCCGAGACGTCGAACACCCAGTCCCAATCCCGGCCGCCCAGCGCCTCCGGCGGGTCGGCGCGGTCCCCGGCGATGCGTGCCGCCCCCGGGAACAGCGCTGGGTTGGTCAGGCCGCGGTTGAACAGGGTGACGTCATGCCCGTCCGCCAGAAGCAGATCGACCAGGTGGCGGCCGACGAACTTCGTCCCGCCCGCAACCAGCACCCGCACCGCGCATCCCCCCGTGGCAAGGGGTTCGGGCTGCCCGCCGGATCCCCTGGCGTCGGCCTTGCCCACGCAAATTGTCGCAGCGTTCGACCAACGAAGGGATTCGCTATGGTCGTGACATAGTGGATGACCAATCGGGCCAGGAAGGATTGGTGGACCGCCCACGGCTGATGCGGCTCGATCAGGCCAGGGGACGGGTGCTCGGCGAGGGCGTGCGCAACGGTGCCGGCCAGGCGCTTCTGCGGGCCGGCGCCACGCTCTCGCCCCGCTACGTCAGATCGCTGGCCAGCCAGGGTTTCACGGCCGTCTACGTGGAGGATCCCGTCGCGCCCGGCATCCCCGCTGAGGACTCGCTGCGCTGGGAGACCCGCGCCCCGGCGTTCACGGCCGTCCGCGAGATCTTCGAGCAGGCCGCGGCGGGCGAGATCGGAAGCGTCGCCGGCGCGCGCACCGCGGTCTCCGCCATCCCGGAGGACGTCACCCGCACCGCCTCGGGCGTTTTCGCCCTGACCGCTCTGCGCGCGGCCAGCGAATACGCCTTCACCCATAGCGTCCACGTCTGCGCCCTCTCCCTGCTGGTGGGCGTGGGTGCCGGTTACGATCGCACGGCCCTGCAGCGGCTCGGCGTCGGCGCCCTGCTGCTGGATGTCGGCGCCGTGGCCTCCCTGGAGGCCGCCGAGAAGCCGGGCGCATTGACCGACGCCGAGTGGGAGCTCGTCGTGCGGCGGCACCCGGTCGACGGGTACGAGATGCTGCGCCGGGACCCCGAGGTGTGCCTCTTCTCGGCCCACGTCGCCTTCCAGCACCACGAGCGCGCCGACGCCGGCGGCTACCCGCGCCGGATCTACGGCGAGCGCATCCTCCCCTTCGCGGCCATCGCCGCCGTGGCCGACGTCTACGACGCGATGACCTCCGACCGGCCGTACCGCCCCGCCCAGCCGCCCCCCGCCGCGCTGCAGTGGCTGCATGAGCGCGCGGGCACCCAGTTCGACCGCGAGGCCGTGCGCAGGCTGGTGCGCCGGCTCGCGGCCTACCCGGCGGGCACGATCGTGCGGCTGACGAGCGGCGAGGTGGGCGCCGTGCAGGCGCAGGGCAAGAGCCCGCACCTCCCGCAGGTGCGAATCGTGGCGGACGCCGCCCTGCGGCGGGTCGAGCCGGAGCCCGCGCCCCTGGACCTGGGCGCGGAGCGGGAGCGGCGCCGGGTGGACGCGGTGCTGGCGGACTGGCCG
>JAJYVM010000100.1:0-7523 GCA_021792015.1 Bacillota bacterium
ATCGAGGTCCGGCATGCCGCCGCCGGCGGGGTGCGCATGGTCGGGCCCCTGCTGCGCATGAGCGCCAGCCCGCCTGCCGTGACGCGGGCCGCCCCCACGCTCGGGGAGGGCGCGCCCGCAATCCTGGCCGAGCTGGGGTACAGCCTCGCGCAGGTCGAGGCCCTGCAGGCGTCCGGGGTTCTTGGCGGACCCGCCCTGCCGGCCCCCGCGCCCGCGGAGGAAAGCCGCCCCGCCCCTGCGAACCCCTGATCCGCGCTTCCTGAAGGGGGGTCCATGCCGTGCCCGTGCCCGAGGAGGTCCTGGCCGCGGCGCGCGCCGCCATCGGCGTGCGCGGTCAGGCGGTGAGCCACCGCATCGAGCTGGGGGCGATCCGCCGTTTCGTCGAAGCGATCGGCGACAGCAATCCCCTCTACACGGACGCCGAGTTCGCCCGCACGACCCGCTTCGGTGGCATCATCGCCCCGCCCACCTTCCTCTGCACCCTGCACGCCGGCGGCGCGGCCCTGCCCGTTCGGTTCGGCCGCGTGACCCTGAACGGCGGCAACGAGTATGAGTGGTTCCGCCCCGTGCGCCCGGGGGATGTGATCACAGCCCAGTCGCAGCTGGCGGACGTGCGGGCGGTCGACGGCCGCAGCGGCGCCATGCTGATCCTCACCTCGGAGATCCGCTACACCAACCAGGACGACGAGCTGGTGGCGATCGGCCGCTCGACGGGCATCCGCAGGGAGTAGGTGAGCACAGAGACGATGGCCACGACGTTTGAGGCGGTGGAGGTCGGCCAGGAGCTGCCGCGGATCACCAAGGAGCCGACGACGCAGCAGCTGGTGAAGTACGCCGGCGCGTCGGGGGACTTCTACCAGATTCACTACGACAAGGACTTCGCCCAGCGGTCCGGCCTGCCGGGCGTGATCATCCACGGCCTGCTGAAGGCCGGCTGGCTGGCGGAACTCGTCACGACCTGGGCCGGCCCGGACGCCTTCGTGCGCAAGATCGCCGCCAGCTACCGCGGCATCGACGTGCCCGGCCAGCCCTACGTGCTGACCGGCCGCGTGACCGGCAAGCGCGCGGAGGACGGCCGCGGGCTCGTCGACCTGGAGATCTGGGGCGAGAACCAGGACCGCCAGCAGACGACCCTGGGCAGCGCCACCGTGGAGTTGCCCCTGCGCCGCTAGCGGGCGGACGGAGGGCGCCCGCGCGGCGCCCTCACATCCTCATATCCGGAGCATGGCCGCGAAGTCGTGCGGCTCGACCAGCGCGAAGCCGGCCAGCTGCGCCTCCACGTTGTCCTTGTTGTCGCTGATGTAGAGGCGCATGGCGGCCTGCGGCGCCAGCGCCCGCGAGGCCCTGAGGTTGTCGGCCCGGGTCGGCCCGCCGATGAAGGTCGGCAGCCCGCCCGGCCAGCCGGAGCTCGGGCTCACCACGGCCACGGGCACGCCCGCGTCGGCCAGCTGCCGCATGGCCGCAAACGGCACCGGCCCGTATGCGGTGTCCACGGTCCCGTCGATGTCGAGCGCAATCAGGACGTGCATCTGCGCCAGGTCAGCCACAGGCTTCTTTACCCTCCCCAGTGTCGACGCGCACGGAACGATTCCGCAGGGCGGCCAGCGCCTCCTCCTGCGTGCGCACGCCGGCCGGCAGCAGCGTCGCCGCGCGCCCGAGATCCTCCAGGCGGTGGGCGTCGCTGCCGGCGACGGCGAGACCCCCGAGCCGGGCCGCCAGGGCTGCCGCGAGGCGATTCTCCTCTGGCGAGGCCCGCCCGTTCCGCGCCTCGACGCCGCCGGCCATCCGCCACCAGGGAAGCAGGGCAGCCGCACTCGCCGGGTCGGCCGGGGTTCCCCACGGCGCGGAGCGGCGCCGGTAGGGGTGGGCCACGGCGGCCGCGGCCCCCTTCCGCCGCACGGCGTCCATGAGCCGCGCCAGGCGGTGGTAGCGCCAGATCGGCTCGTCGTCCCAGCCGTAGACCAGGACGTGGCCGACCTCCTCGGTCTGGATCTCCAAGCCGCGGATGATCACGAGCGGTGTCGCCCGGCGCAGCTCCGCCAGCCACGGCTCCGGCCAGACCGCGTCGTGCTCGGTGATGGCAAAGCCCGCGTAGCCGAGGGCCAGGAGCCGCTCGGCCGCCGCGAAGGGGTCGAGGGTCGCGTCCTCGGAGAGCCGCCGTGTATGAACGTGCAGGTCGAACCGCAACTGCTTCATATTTGGTCGGCGGGGCGGTACCGCCCCGCCGTCACAACCCGCGCCTCGGGTGGCGATGGCCGCGCATGGTGGCCTACATTGCCACGTGTTCCAGGATGGCGGACCGCTGGCGGATTCCGACAGCGGCCACCAGGATCGACGGCAGCAGGCAACCCGGTATGGTCACGGCCGCCATCCAGCCCAGGTGGTTGGGGCCGAGCACATACAGAAAGCCCATCAGCGAGATCCCGATCCAGGCGCCGACGTGCCCCAGCCCGTCCGTGGCCCCGAAGGCGATGGAGCGGACGCGCGTGGGGAAGCACAGCGCGGTGTAATTGTACATGTTGAAGAGCCAGAGGCTCCCGGCAATGCCGCCGACCGTGTAGAAGACGGCCATGACCGGCCTGGTCGGCAGCAGGTACATCACGCCGTAGGCCACCGTGAACAGCACGGAGAGCCAGAGGATCACGCTGCGCCGCTCAAAGCGCTCCCGCAAGGCCGCGTTGGCGAAGAACGAGCCGAACCGGAACACGCCGGCGATCGTGACCAGGGTGAACGCCAGGGCGGCCGGCCAGCCGTGGTCGGACAGATACACCAGGGCGAAGGCCGGGGCGCCGTACACGACGCCGGCGTACCCGAAGAACCAGGCGATCAGGAGCACGAGCAGCCGGCCCCGGTACTGGCCGTCGCGGAAGATCTCGCGGTAGGCGCCCAGGCCCCTGTGCTGGGCCAGGATCACGGTCCGCGGCCGGTTGTCCGGCTCGGGCAGGGGCTGGCCATAGGCCCTGGTCACGCGGGCCTCGAGCCGAGCCATCACCCGCTCGGCCTCCTCGTGGCGGCCCTGCGCCTCCAGCCAGCGCGGCGACTCGGGGACACCCCAGAGCAGCAGGGGGAAGAGCAGGAGCAGCTGGAAGCCGGCCATGAACCAGACGTACAGCTGCCACTGCGCCGGGATCCAGAAGATGGCCAGGATGCCGCTCAGCACGGCGACCGCGGCGGTGACGCTCTGCGAGCCGAGCAGCAGCGAGTTGCGCGCCTCGGGGTTGATGATCTCCGACAGGTACACCGAGTGGGTGGCCACGATGGCCCCGACCCCCAGGGTGCTGAAGATCGACACGATCAGGAGCGGCACGAAGCTGTGCACCAGGGCGAAGGGCCAGATGAAGAAGCCGGCGAGCAGGGACGAGGCGATGATGGCCGGCCGGCGGCCGTAGCGGTCGGCGAAGTAGCTCATCAGGAAGTCGCCGATGAGCACGCCGAGGCCGACGGCGAAGGCCTGCAGCACGGAGTACTGGACGATGCTCACATAGTGGTGGGGACGCCACACGAAGGGGTAGAGCCGGCCGCCGATGCCGTCGGTGTCGACGATGATGATGCCCCAGGCCAGCTCGACCAGCAGCGCGATCTGCCACTGCACGCGGGTCAGGGGCAGCCGGTCGATGCGGGCGGCGATGTGGCCCTTGATCGCCTCCCCCCGGTTTCTTGGCGCCGTGCGGACATCTGTTGCGTCCACCTCATCGACCTCCTTCGCCTTGGTTGCACCCGCCGGGGCCCTGCTCTCACCTCTCCTCCGCCGCGTCGAGGGGTCCGCGGTCCTCAGCGTTCGGCGCGCCCGCCGCCGGCCGTGAGGCCGTCATGGATGGCGCCAGCCGGCGCGGATGGCCGGTCCGGGCCATCCTTCCTCACTTGATCGCCAGCGCGTTGGGTGGGGAGGCGGTGCCCTCCGCCAGATGCAGGGGGGCGGAGGTCAGCAGGAACGCCCAGGCGCCGTCGCGCGCGCAGTCCGCGGCCAGCGCCTCCAGGTCGAAGAACTCGCCGAGCGGCAGCCCGAGCAGGCCAAGGCAGTTGGCGTGCAGGCTACCGGCGCCGGCCGGCGCGAAGGGAAAGGCCTCGACGGCGTAGTTGTCGGCCGCCAGGGCGGCCACATGGTGGTCCCAGAGGAACGCGAACATGGATGGGGTGGCGGCCAGCCCCGGGATCGTGGGGCTCTGGGCGAGCCGGTCGCGCCAGCGCTGGTCCTGGCGGAGGTAGTGCGCCATCCATCCTGTCCGCACCAGCAGGATGTCGCCCGGGAGGATGTCCACCCCCTGGTCGTGGCGGGCAGCCTCCAGGTCGTCGACGCCGATCGGGCTGGCGGCCTCGTAGTCCAAGCCGCGGGCCGAGAGCCGCGGGCCCAGGTCCAGCAGCACCCCGCGGCCGACGATGCCGCGACGCGCCATGTGCTCGATGCCGTTGCGGGACGTGGCCGCGGCCGGCTGGACACCGTTGTAGTAGCCGACCTCCGGGCAGCCGACGTGGCTCAGGGCATCCCAGTGGGTGGAGCCGTGCAGGTAGAGGTTGTCGACCAGATCGTCGCGGACCCAGGGGTGGCGGCTGATGACGTGGTGGCGAGGCTTGCCGCGGCGGCCGATGGCGGGCTCCGGCAGGTCGAGATCCCAATTGAGCGGGAAGACAGCGCCGCGGCGCACCGAGCCCATGGCGGCCCTGACCCGCTCCGGTGTCAGCAGATTGAGCGTGCCCACGGCATCCCCGGCGCCCCACAGGCCCCAGGAGGAGCCAGGCGGACCGTCCGTCCGGGTCAGCAGGTCGCGGTAGGCGGGGAGGTTGTCCATGCTGGGAAGCCTCGCTCTCTGTTGGTTCCGTTTACCGGAACCCACTGGGGTCGGGCCGGCCCGACCCCGGGACCATCCGGTGGCGCCTCAGCTGCGGGCGGCGGTTGGTGGGGGCGGGGTGGGGCGGGGGCCATCCGGCCTCATCGTGGGGCTGGGCGAGCGGTCATGGCGCTGCGGCCAAGGCCGTTTGCCACGGCCTTGGCCCCCTTCCCGTCCGGGCGGCGGAAAACGCGGTCCCGCAGGTGGGGCACGCCGCCCGCCCCCTTCGCTCGCGCTAGTTGCGAATGTCCTTGGGCAGGCCCAGCACGCGCTCGCCGACCGTGTTCTTCTGGATCTCCGAGGTGCCGGCGGCGATGGTGCCGCCGAAGGTGGAGAGGTAGTCCTCGACCAGCTCGTCCTCCCAGAGCATGCCGTCCGCGCCGGCCAGGGAGGTGCCGAAGTCCATCATCTCCTTGCGCAGCTCGGAGCAGTAGAGCTTGCCGAGGGAGCCCTCCGGACCGGGACGGCCTTCGCGCAGCCAGTGGGTCAGGTTGCGGTAGAAGTTCAGCTGGGCGGCGTGCACGCGGCCGTGGTAGGCGGCGAGGCGCGTGCGGACCAGGGGATCCTGGATCAGGGGCGTGCCGCCGCGGTTGTGGGTCCTGCAGTAGTCGACGACCTGGTCGAAGGCCGACTGCAGGCCCAGGTGCCGGCTCGCCGACCCGCCGCGCTCAAAGCCCAGGACGGCGACGGCTGCCTGCCAGCCCTTGTTCACCTCGCCCACGACCCGGTCGGCCGGGGCGAGCGCGTTCTCGAAGAACATCTCGTTGAAGTGGCGCCCGCCGTTCATCTGATGGATGCGGCGGGTGCGGACGCCCGGCTGGTGCATGTCGACGATGATGGCCGAGATGCCCATGTGCTTGTCGGGCGGGTTCTCCTGGGTCCGGCAGAGCAGGAAGCACATGTCGGCGTGGTGGGCGCCGCTTGTCCAGATCTTCTGCCCGTTGATGACCCACTGGTCGCCCTCCAGCACGGCGCGGGTGCGCAGCGAGGCCAGGTCGGAGCCGGCGTTGGGCTCGGAGTAGCCCTGGCACCAGATCTCCTGGCCGTTGAGGATGTTGGGCACGTAGCGCTTCTTCTGGGCCTCGGTGCCCATCTGGATCAGGATGGGCCCGAACATCGTGATGCCGAGCCCGCCGATCTGGGGCGGCGCGTCGGCCCGGTGCATCTCCTCCTGGTAGATGATCTGCTCCATGACGCCGGCGCCGCGGCCTCCGTACTCCTTGGGCCAGGCGATGCCGGCCCAGCGGGCCTCGGCCAGCGTGCGCTGCCAGCCGCGCAGGAACTCAACCGACTCCGGCGTGTCCGCGGGCGGGCGCTTGCCGGCCCGCCAGTCCGCCGGGATGTTCGCGTCCAGCCAGCCGCGCAGCTCCTGCTGGAACGCCCGCTGCTCCTGCGTCAGCGTGAAGTCCATCGGCGCATCGCCCCCTCAGTTGCTGGCGGCCGCCGGCCGCTGCGGCTGGGCACCGTACCGGTTGGTCGGCTCGATGGCCGGACGGAAGGTGCGCTCGATCAGCTCGAAGGCGCGGTCCAGCTCCCAGGGCCCCGTACCCTGGATCACGCGGATGGGCTCGGGGTTGCTGTAGAGGCTGATCTGGTAGCCGCTCGCGTGGATCACGCGCCCGTTGATCCACCCGGAGCGGGTGCTGGCCAGGTAGGCCACGGCCGGGGCCACGTTCTCCGGCGCCCGCTCGAGCTCGTCCTGGGTGCGGGCCCGCCGGCGCTCGGTCGGCACGGACTCCGTCATGCGCGTGGCCGCGCCGGGGGAGATGCAGTTCGCCGTGACGCCATAGCGGCTCAGGGCGTTCGCGCATGAGTACGTCAGCCCGACGATGCCCATCTTGGCCGCCGCGTAGTTCGGCTGGCCTGGGGCGCCGTGCAGGCCCGACACCGAGGTGAAGTTGATCAGGCGGTAGTCGCCGCCGCGGGTGTCGTGAAAGTACTGGGCGGCGAACTTGCAGGTGTTGTAGGTGCCCTTGAGATGGACGGCGATGACGTCGTCCCACTCCTGCTCGCTCATGTTGAAGATCATGCGGTCGCGCAGGATGCCGGCCACGTTGACCAGCACGTCGAGCTTGCCGTACTCCTCGATCGCCTGGTGCACCAGCCGCTCGGCGGTGGCATGGTCGACCACGCTGCCGAAGTTGACGGACGCCGTACCGCCGGCGCGGCGGATCTCGGCGACGGTCTCCTCGGCCGGGCCCTGGCCGCCGCCGGAGCCGTCCAGGTTGACGCCCAGATCGTTCACCACGACCTTGGCGCCCTCCGCCGCCAGCAGCCTCGCCACCGCGGCGCCGATGCCGCGGCCGGCGCCAGTCACGATGCAGACGCGACCCTCCAGTGCTGCCATCTCCCGCTTCCCCTCCCTTGACTCGGCGATCGCGCGGGTGGAACCCGTGCGATCCCTACCAGCCCAGGCTCGCGGCCACGCGCTCCAGGTGCGCCTGCGGGGTGCCGATGTAGTTCTCCCAGGCCTTGGCGCGCTTCAGGTAGAGGTGGGGGTCCGCCTCCCACGTGAAGCCCATGCCGCCATGGTTTTGGATGTTGGCGGCCGCCACGCGCACGAACGCCTGGCTGGCGAAGGCCTTGGCGTCGGCCACGGCCGTGGCCCGCTCCGCGGCCCGCTCCTCCAGGGTCCATGCGGCGTAAAGGCTCAGCGAGCGGGCGGTCTCAAGGTCCACCCACATGTCGACGATGCGG
>JAJYVM010000100.1:7533-10828 GCA_021792015.1 Bacillota bacterium
GCTGAGGGCCTGGCCGCCCTCCGCGGCGACCGTGGCGAAGGCCGGCGCGCGGGCCGTCTCCAGGGCCCAGGCCGCGTAGTAGCTGAGGGAGCGGGCCGTCTCCAGGTCCACCCACATGTCGACGATGCGGTGCTTGATGGCCTGGAACCGGCCGATGGGGTGGCCGAACTGCACGCGGGTCTTCGCGTGCTCCGACGAGAGATCCACGCAGCGCTGCATGCCCCCGACCGACATGGCCGCAATCGCCTCGGCCATGGCCGCAAAGCCCGCCTCCGCCACGGGGAAGCCGGCGTCCTCCGGTCCGATGCGGGCATCGCCGCCCACCTCCACGTCGTGGAGCTCCACGGCGAAGAGCGGCCGACTCTGGTCCAGGGCCGGCAGGGGCGAGATGCTGACGCCCGGCGCCTTGGCGGGGACGGCGAACAGGCTGAGGCCCTGGCCGGGCCCGCCATGGCTGGTGCGCGCGAGCACCAGCAGGGTCGTGGCGATGTCGGCGTGGGGCACCAGGCGCTTTCTGCCCCGCAGGCGATAGCCAGCCGACCCGCGCTCGGCCACCAGGGCCGCATCCCCCGCGCAGGGGTCGCCGTCGTCCTCGTAAAGGGCCAGGGTAATGCACTCCGTGCCGGCGGACAGGCCGCCGAGGTAGCGGTCCTTCTGGCGGTCGCTGCCGGCTTCGGCCAGCACCGTGGCGGCAAAACCCAGGGCCTCCGGCAGGGGACCGGGCGCCATGGCGCGCCCCGCCTCCTCGAGGATGGGGTGAAGGGACAGGGTGCCCAGCTCCGAGCCGCCGTAAGCCGACGGCACCGTCACGCCGAGGAAGCCCTGCTCCCCGAGGTGGTGCCAGAGATCGCCGGCGACGGCCGGCTGGCCGTCCATCACCTGGCGCGCGGGCTGCACCAGGCCCCGGCTCAGGAAGAACTCGCGGGCCGTATCCTGCAGCATCTGCTGGTCCCGGCTCAGGGCAAAGTCCACGCACGGCCACCCCCTAGTACTTGGGTACCCGAATCTTCGCCAGCCCTGGCGCAGCCCCCTACCCTGCGAGCTCGACCAGGCCGTCCAGGGCCAGCACCCCGCCGCCGGCTGGCCGGACCAGCAGCGGGTTCACGTCCAAGGCACGCAGGCGCGGTCCAAGGCCCACGGCGAGGTCGGAGAGCATGAGCAGGGCCCGGGCGAGCGCGTCCACGTCGGCGGCGGGCCGGCCACGGGTCCCGGCCAGCAGCGGCCAGCCACGCAGCTCGCGCAGCATGGCGTGGGCCTCGGCCTCGTCGATGGGCGCCAGGCGCAGGGCCGAGTCCTGCAGCACCTCCGTGAAGATGCCGCCGAAGCCGACCAGCACGCCGGGTCCGTACTGCGGGTCGCGCTGGATCCCGGCCAGCATCTCGACGCCGTCGCTCGCCTGCTCCGCCACCAGCACCCCGTGAATCCGGGCGCCGGCCCGGTGGCGGACCGCGGAGGTCAGGATGCGGTCGTAGGCGGCGGCCAGGGCGGACGGATCGCCGATGCCCGTCGCCACGGCGCCGGCCTCGGTCTTGTGGGCGATGTCCGGCGAGATGACCTTGAGGACCACGGGATAGCCGATCTCGCGGGCAGCGGCCTGCGCGGCCGCAAGGGTCGTGGCCAGCCCCTCGCGGGGCACCGGCAGGCCGGCGGCGGCCAGGAGGCGCTTGCTCGCCACCTCGTCCAGGAGGCCGCCGGTGGCGGGCAGCTCGGGGACGCGCGCAGGCGCGTCCCGGGCCAAGACGGCGCGGGGGCCCTCCTCCGCCGAGGCGCGGATCGTGCGCAGCGCGGCGGCCACGCCACCCGCGAAGTGAAGGCCGTGGCGCTGCAGGACCTCGCGGCCGTACGCGCTTGGCTCCGACGCGGTGTAGCCCGTCAGCACCATGTACTTGCCGCTGGTGCGCCCCAGCTCGGCGGTCGCGGCCAGGCGGCGCTCCTGGGCGGAGGGGTCGGGGCCCGGTGCGTCCGGCAGCGTCGTGACGGCCACCACGATGTCCGCGCCCGGGTCGCGGCACACCACCGCCAGGGCGTCGTTGAAGAGGTTCGGGCGCACGGCGCCGAAGCCCGTCACGTCGAGCGGGTTCTGCGGGGTGGCGAAGGGCGGCAGCACCTCGCGCAGGGCCGTGAGGGTCTCCGCCTGCAGGGGCGGAAACTCCAGGCCGAGGCTGCTGCCGAGATCCGAGGCGATGCCGCAGATGCCGCCGGAGGCGGCCACGAGCGCGACGCGCCGGCTGGGCGGCCGGCCGTGGGCCGCGAGCAGCCCCAGCGTCTCGATCATCTCCTCGAGGCTGTCGGCGCGGACGACGCCGCAGCGTCGGAGGAAGACGTCGGTGAAGCGGGCCGAGCCGGCCAGGGCGCCCGTGTGGGCCAGGGCCACGCGGCGGCCGACCTCGCTCTGGCCCACCTTCAGCAGGACGACGGGCTTGCCGAGGTCACGGGCGCGCTCGCACAGGCGCATGAAGTCCCCGGGCCGGCGGATGCCCTCCAGGAGGGCGCCGAGCACCGTGACCTTCGGGTCCTCGCACATGTAGGCGAGGTAGTCCGTCGCGTCGAGCATGGCCTCGTTGCCGCTGCTGACCAGCAGGCGCAGGCCGATGCCGCGCTTGGTCGTGTAGCGGAGCACGGGCCCGAGAAGGGCGCCGCTCTGCAGCACCATGCCGATGCCGCCGCAGGGAATCCGCTCGCTGAGCCCCAGCGTATACGCGGCGACCTGATCCGGCGGGTTGACGTAGCCCAGGCAGTTCGGGCCGCACAGGGCGACGTCGCCGCCGCGCAGGATGTCCATCAGTTCCTGCTGGAGGGCGTGGCCCTGCTCGCCGACCTCCGCGAAGCCGGCCGTGAGCACCACGGCGCCGCCCACGGACTTGGCCGCGCAGTCGCGGGCCACGTCGGCCGCCACCTCGGTCGCGACCATCACGAAGGCCATGTCGACATCGCCCGGCACGTCGCGGAGCGACGGGTACGACGGCTGGCCGAAGACGGTCGGGCGGCGGGGGTTCACCATGTGCACGGGACCAGGGAACTCGTGCATCCTGAGGTTCTCGACGATGCGCCGCGACCAGTTGGAGGACTCGCTGGCGCCGACGAGAGCGATCGAGCGCGGGCGGAGAAGGCGGTCCAGCGACGGCAACGGCAATCGCCTCGCTTGGCACTCGCCTCAGGGCGCAGGAGAGTGCCGTGTTCGGGTCCGAGCCGTGAGGCGAGGACCTTGTTCGGGGGTCCGAGCCGTAAGGCGAGGACCTTGTTCGGGGGTCCGAGCCGTAAGGCGAGGACCTTGTTCGGGGGTCCGAGCCGTAAG
>JAJYVM010000101.1 GCA_021792015.1 Bacillota bacterium
GCGGGCCGCCGGCCGCGGCACGATCACCGCCCGGCGGCGGGGCGGGCCGCGGATCCGCCGCGGGCAGCTCCCGGCTCGCCGGATTCGGCTCCGGACTGCGCGCGGGGGGCACCAGGCCGGCGGAGGGCTCGCGGTAGCCTGCGGGCCGGGCCGCACCCGAGCCGGCCGCTGCGCCTGTCGCGGCTGGCGGACGCAGGGTGCCCGCGCCCCGGCTGGCGGGGTCGGCAGGGCCGCCGGCCGGTGCGGGATGCACGTGGATCGCCGGCGGTTGGGCGCTCTCGCGGTACGGCGAAGGTCGCGGGGCGCCCTCCCGGTAGGGGGACGGCTGCGCCGCGGACGTCGCACGCGCATCGCCCGCGTCTGCCGTGGCCGCCGCGCCGCCCGCGCCGGGCGTCGTGCCCGCGTATCCGCGGGGGGGCGCGGACCTGAGCTCCCCGCCCGGCGCGCTCGCGGCGGCAGCCGGGCGGGAGCTGGCCGTAACATCGCCGGGTGGCCGCGCCCCATAGACGATGCCGCCCGCGGTCGGCGGAGCAGCGTTCAGCGCCGTATCCGAGCCGCCCACGGCGGCGCGCGGGCGTGGCGCAGCAGCCCGGCCCTCGCTGGCGGCGGACGGCAGCAAGGGCGCATCCCCGGGCGTGCCTGCCATGTGATCACCTCAGCCCACGTTATGTGTGGGTAACGGCCACGGCGCCGTGGCTCCGCAGCCGCCCCGTCGGCAGACTAGCCTTCCGTCACTCCCGCCTGTGCACGCCCTCCGGATCTGCTAGCAGCAGGAACCCCCAAGCGAGCTGAGCACGCACGACAGCTGCAGGAACTCGTCGTACCGGGTGAGCGGGTGCAGGCCGAGGATCTGTGAGGTCAGCAGGCGCAACCGTCCCAGCAAGGGCTCGGGCCGTCCGTTGAAGCAGATGTTGTCCAGGACCACATAATCGGTGTTGACCGCAACGATGGTCGCGATGATGTTCCACTCCGGCCCGCCCACCAGGGAGTTGGTTCCCAGAATCAGCCTGACCCGCCGCCCGACGTTGGCCGTCAGCACGTCCGCGAAGATGGGTGGATCGCCGCCGTCCGAGGCCGTCGAGGATGAAGACGTCGACTCGCACGTCCGCTGCTGACCCATGAGCAGGAGCAGGAGCAGGGGCGAGATGCCGCCGTTGTTGCCGCAGCCGCCCATGCCGCCGCCGAGCATGAAGGGCAACATGCCGCCCAGCCCGCCGCCGTCCATTGCCGTCCCGCCATCTGGCACCGCCGGTCCCTCCTTTTCCGAATCTGCGACAGCGTATGTCCAACGCCGTCGGGACGTGCTCGGGCGCATGACAGACGGGCGCCCCCTCTCGCTCGACAGCGGGACCGCCGGGCCGTCCGCTGCCGGCACGCCCGCGTTGGGTGCCAACCCTGACGACCCGGGCCGCGGCGGGACGCAGGCGTGCCGCATAAGGTCCCACCGCCGCCACACCGCCGCCACGCCCCGGGCAGGCCGGTCCGGCGCGCGGGCCGGCAAGGGCGCCCGCACGCGGCGGCGACGGCGGAAGCCGGGCGGGAGTCCGGACCCGTCACACACTCGCGCGCCGCGTGAGCGCGGCGCCCCAGGCCGGCAGCGATGGCCGACGACGGCGGAGGAACGAAAGGAGGCTCTCCGCGTGCGAGCCGGGGAGCCCCCACTCACGGGGTACATCGGCGACGAGCTCCGTCAACTGTGCGTCAGAGACCGCCATGCACGTGTCGATGGCCGGACGAAGGTCGAAGGGACGCCCCGCCGCGCGGTGCAGGGCCAGCAGCGCGCGCAGGTCGGGAAGGTCGGCAAGGCCGGCGGCGAGGCTGGCGGGGGTCCAGCGTGGGGCACCGGGCAGGGCGTGACCGTGGTCGACCACCAGAAGCGACGGACCCGCGGACCCGGGGACCGCGAGCAGGTGGCTGGGCTTGAGGTCGGTGTTGTCGATCCACGTCTCGAACAGGGCCGCGAGCGGCAGAAGGTGGAGGTTGACCAGGCCTGCGGCGTCGGTTGCAAGCTGCACGGGCGCGGCGCCGCCGACATAGAGGGCGCCGTACTGAAGTCCGGAGATCCAGGGCCGGCTGCGCAACGGCGGGATGTCGCGCAGCCGCGCGGTGGGAACGTGCACAAGGAGTGGCTCGGGCACAGGGGCGCCGACGAGACGACCGAGGCGGGTCGCGACGAGATCGGCGACGAGCGCATGCGTGGTCTGCGGGTTTCCCTTCAGCTTGGTCAGGGCCAGCCGACCGTCGGCCAGGCTCAGCACAAGCGGGCGCGAGTGGCCGCGGAGGGTGGCGGGTTGGTAGCCGACGGCTTCGACGACGTGCACGGGCATCCACCGTGTACCCCCGCTCACGCTATGCGGCCTGTCCGGCGAACGTCACCCCCTGCCCGCATGCGCCATTTTCGGCACGTGAAGCCGACGGAAGGAAATCCCCGCTCCTTGGCGTACCATATCCTGGCTGAGCAAAGGGAGGTGAAAGCGTGTCGAGCGGCCGTGAGACACGGTCCCGGCGGGGTGGCTGGGGCTGGTATCTTCTCCTGATTATTCCGTTCATCGGGACTCTGTTCCCCGGGATGTACAATGCCCTGACGCCGACCCTGGGTGGGATGCCGTTCTATTACTGGTACCAGCTGCTCTGGGTCGTCATCACGGGTCTTCTGACCATCGTCGTCTACCTGGCGACACGCTGAAGGTCCCGACGGGGGGTGAACGCGACTTGAACCTCACCGAGCTGATCGTCTTCCTGGTCCTCTTCGCGCTGGTCACCGTCGTCGGCTTCGTGGCGGCCCGCTGGCAGCGGGGCGACCTGAACCTGCTGGACGAGTGGGGCCTCGCCGGCCGCCGCTTCGGCACCCTGGTCAGCTGGTTTCTGATCGGCGGCGACCTCTACACGGCCTACACCTTCATCGCCGTGCCCGCGCTGGTCTACGGGGCGGGCGCCATCGGCTTCTTCGCCGTCCCGTACACGATCGTCGTCTACCCGCTTGTGTTCCTGCTGATGCCGCGCCTGTGGTCGGTGGCCAAGCAGCATGGCTACGTCACGGCCTCGGACTTCATGCGCGGCCGCTTCGACAGCCGCGGGCTGGCCCTGGCCGTGGCCATCACGGGCATCCTGGCCACCATGCCCTACATCGCCCTGCAGCTGGTCGGGATGCAGGTGGTCCTGCAGACCCTGGGGATCGCCGGCAAGGGCATCATCGGCGACCTGCCCTTGATCGTCGCCTTCGGCATCCTGGCGGCGTACACGTTCACCAGCGGGCTGCGCGCGCCCGCCCTGGTCGCCGTCGTGAAGGACGCACTCATCTATATCACCGTGATCGTGGCCGTCATCGCGATCCCGGCCAAGCTGGGCGGCTTTGGCCACATCTTCCAGGCCGCCGCCGCCGCGCACCTGCCGCTCACCCTGAGCCCGAAGGCATTCACGGCGTACGCCACCCTGGCCCTGGGCTCGGCCATGGCCCTGTTCTTTTACCCGCACGCCATCACCGGCGTGTTCAGCACCCGCTCCACCGAGGTCATCCGGCGCAACGCGGCCCTTTTGCCCATCTACTCCATCCTGCTCGGCCTGATCGCCCTGCTCGGCTACATGGCGGTCGCCGCCGGCATCAAGGTCCCGGTGACCAGCCTGGCCGTGCCGGTGCTGCTGACCAAGATGTTCTCGCCGTGGTTTGTGGGCTTCGCCTTCGCCGCCATCGTGATCGGGGCCCTGGTCCCGGCCGCCATCATGGCCATCGCCGCCGCCAACCTCTTCACCCGCAACATCTACCGGGAGTACTTCCGGCCCGACTGCAGCCCGCGGCAGGAGGCCAGCGTGGCGAAGTGGGTGTCGCTGTTCGTCAAGGTCGGCGCCCTGATCTTCGTCATCGGCCTGCCGCTGCAGTTCTCCATCTACCTGCAGACCCTGGGCGGCATCTGGATCCTCCAGACCACGCCCGCCCTGATCGGCGGCCTCTACAGCCGTTGGTTCCACCGCAGCGCCCTGCTGATCGGCTGGCTGCTCGGCATGGTGCTCGGCACCTGGATGGCCGCCAGCCTCAAGTTCCAGAGCTCGACGTTCCCCCTGCACATCGGCGGGACCGTCCTGCCCGGCTACGCGGGCATCTGGGCCCTGATCGTGAACCTTGTGATCGTCGTGGTGCTCAGCCTGATCCTCAACGCCATGCGCGTGAGCAACGGCCGCGACGAGACCTCGCCCTCCGACTACGTCCGCGCGGAGGCGGCGGTCCCCGCCGTCGACTGACGGCGTCCCTCACCCGTCTGAGCCCGCGGGGCGGCCATCCGGCCGCCCCGCAGCATTCCTGCCCGCCGCAACTCGACTATCATAGAGGAGGATCCGCGCGGGGCAACCGCGCGCCGCAGGAGAGGGAGGTGCCGTCGTGGCCCAAAAGCCCGCGGCCGAGGCCGCCGAGCGCGCCCCGGAGTTCCGCACGCTCTCCGGCCGCCCGGTGAAGCGCATCTACGGGCCCGAGGACCTGGCCGGACTGGATCCGGCCCGCGACCTCGGCGACCCCGGTGAGTACCCGTACACGCGCGGCCCCTACGACACCATGTACCGCGGCCGGCTCTGGACCATGCGCCAGTTCGCCGGCTTCGGCACGGCGGCCGAGACCAACGCCCGCTTCAAGTACCTGCTCGAGCAGGGCCAGACGGGCCTGTCGGTCGCCTTCGACTACCCGCGCCTGCTGGGCCTGGATTCCGACCACCCCCGCGCCGAGGGCGAGGTCGGCAAGATGGGCGTGGCCATCGACACCCTGGACGACATGCAGCGCCTGTTCGACGGCATTCCCCTCGACAAGGTCAGCACGTCGATGACCATCAACTCCGGCGCCATCGTCATGCTCTGCATGTACCTCGCCGTGGCCGAGCGCCAGGGCGTCACCTGGGACAAGGTCTCCGGCACCATCCAGAACGACATCCTCAAGGAGTACACGGCGCAGAAGACCTACATCTTCCCGCCGCGGCCCTCCATGCGCCTGATCACGGACATGTTCGCCTTCTGCTCCGAGCACGCGCCACGCTGGAACTCGGTCTCGATCTCCGGCTACCACATCCGTGAGGCCGGCGCGACGGCGGGCCAGGAGCTGGCCTTCACCCTTGCCGACGGCTTCGCCTACGTGGAGGCCGGCCACGCCGCCGGCCTGCCGTATGAGGCCTTCGTGCCACGGCTGTCGTTCTTCTTTGACGTGCACATGGACTTCTTCGAGGAGATCGCCAAGCTCCGCGCCGCCCGCCGCATCTGGGCCCGCCGCCTGCGCGAGCGCTACGGCATCGAGGACGAGCGGTCCCTCCGCCTGCGCTTCCACGCGCAGACCGCGGGCTGCTCGCTCACGGCCCAGCAGCCCATGGTCAACATCGTGCGCACGGCCATCGAGGCCCTGGCTGGAGTCCTCGGCGGCTGCCAGTCCCTGCACACCAACTCCTTCGACGAGGCCCTGGCCCTGCCCAGCACGGAGGCCGTGCGCATCGCCCTACGCACGCAGCAGGTGATCGCCGAGGAGACCGGCGTGACCAACACCGTCGACCCCATGGCCGGCTCCTACTACCTGGAGGCGCTGACCGCCGACCTCGAACGCGAAGCCGAGGCGTACTTCGACAAGATCGAGGCCATCGGCGGCGTGATCCCCGCCATCGAGGCCGGCTTCTTCCAGCGCGAGATCGCCGACGCCAGCTACCAGTACCAGCAGCGGCTGCAGCACGGCGAACTGGCCGTGGTCGGCGTGAACAAGTACACGCTGGATCAAAAGGAACCCGTGGAGATCCTGCGCGTCGACCCGGAGGTCGAGCGCTCGCAGGTGCAGCGGGTGCAGGCGCACCGTGCGGGGCGCGACCAGGCGGCGACCGACGCCGCGCTCGTGGCCGTGGGCCGGGCCGCGGAGGGCAGCGCCAACCTGATGCCGCCGATCCTGGCGGCGCTGAAGGCCGGCGCCACCTTCGGCGAGGTCTGCGACCGGATGCGCGCCGTCTATGGCGAGTACGTCGAGCCGATCATCTTTTGAACGCGCGGGCCCGCGGAGCCATGGATGGCGGCAGTTCTGCGTGATGCGGTCCCCGCGCCGCAAATGCCGCGCTTCGGGAGGCTTGATGGATTGCGGCCCATTCGCGTCCTCGTCGCCAAGGCGGGCCTCGATTCCCATGATCGGGGGGCGAAGGTCATCGCCCGCGCCCTGCGCGACGCCGGCATGGAGGTCATCTACACCGGCCTGCACCGCACGCCCGAGCACGTCATCCAGGCGGCGATCCAGGAAGATGTCGACGTCGTCGCCATCAGCCTGCTGAGCGGCGCCCACCTGACGGTCGTGCCCAAGATCATCGCCGGCCTGCGGGCGCAGGATGCCGGCGACATGCTGGTCCTGCTCGGCGGCATCGTCCCCGACGAGGACGTGGGGCCGCTGCGGCAGGCGGGGGTGGCGGCCGTCTTCGGCCCCGGCACCGACACGGCCGAGGTCGTCGACTTCATCCAGGGACACGTGCGGACGGGATCCCCGGCGTGAGCGAGTTGGCGGAGCGGTTGCTGGCGGGCGACCGCCGGGCCCTGGCGCGCGCGATCACCGTCGTCGAGACCGGCGGGGCCGAACGGGCCGACCTGCTGCGGCGGCTGCACGGCCACGGCGGCCAAGCGCACGTCGTCGGCATCACCGGGGCGCCCGGCGCCGGCAAGAGCACGCTGGTGGCGGCCCTGGCCGGGGCGCTGCGCGATGCGGGCGAGCGGGTCGGGATCCTGGCCGTCGACCCGTCGTCGCCCTTCTCGGGCGGGGCCCTGCTGGGCGATCGCGTACGGATGGGGACGGGGGAGGGGCTCTTCATCCGGTCCCTGGCCTCGCGCGGGCATGCCGGCGGCCTGTCGCGGGCCACCGCCGACGCGGTGCGCCTGCTGGATGCGGCCGGCTTCTCCGTGATCGTGCTGGAGACGGTGGGTGCCGGCCAGGGCGAGGTGGAGATCATGCGCCTTGCCCACACGACGGTGGTCGTGACGGTGCCGGGGCTCGGCGACGACGTGCAGGCCTTCAAGGCCGGGATCATGGAGATCGGCGACATCTTCGTCGTGAACAAGTCCGACCTGCCCGGCGCCAACATCACGGCGCGCGACCTCACCACCATGCTGATGCTGGCGCCGCCGCGGCCGTGGAGCCCGCCCGTGATCCAGACCTCGGCCCTGAAGGGCGAGGGGCTGGCGCAACTGGTCAAGGCCATCGGCGACCACGCGCGCTGGCTGCGCGAGGCGGGGCGCTGGGCGGGCAGGGCGGCGGAGCTGGCGCAGCGGCGCTTCGAGGAGGCATTCGCGGAGATGGGGTTGCGGCGGCTGCGGGCGGCGGCCGAGGCGAGCGGGGCCTGGCAGGCGGCGATGGCGGCCGTGGCGCGGGGCGAGCTCGACCCCGACGCCGCCGCGGAACAGGCCCTGGGGAGCGTGAGTGGGGCATGGACTTCAGTCTGAGCGCGGAGCAGCGGGCATTGAAGGAGGCGGCGCGGGCCTTCGCCCAGGCGGAGCTGGCGCCCGTGGCCGCCCGGAACGATGTGGAGGGACGCTTCCCGCGGGAGGCGCTCAACCGGCTCTGGGAACTCGGCTTCATGGGCATGACCGTACCGGCGGCGTACGGCGGCGGCGGGCTCGACCACCTGAGCCACGCCCTGGCCCTGGAGGAGATCTCGCGGGCCGACGCGGCGACGGCCGTCATCATGGAGGTCCACAACACCGTCGTTTGCGAGCTGATCAACCGGTTCGGGAGCGAAGAGCAGAAGGCGGCGTGGCTGCCGCGGTTATGTCGGGGCGAGCTGGGCGCCTTCGCCCTGACGGAGCCGCTGGCGGGGTCGGACGCGGGCGCGCTGCGCACGCGCGCGGAAAGGCGCGGCCACGGGTATGTGCTGCACGGGAGCAAGGCCCTGATCACCAGCGCCGGCGAGGCCGCACTGTACGTGCTGTTCGCCGTGACCAACGTGCGGCGGGGGCGGCGCGGCATCAGCGCCTTCATGCTGGACCGCGAGATGCCGGGGCTGTCGTTCGGCAAGCCCGAGGAGAAGATGGGCATCCGCGCGTCGGTGACGGCCTCCATCTTCCTGGACGGCGTGCACGTGGGCGCCGAGCGGCGCATCGGCGAGGAGGGTGACGGCTACCGCATGGCGCTGGCCACGCTGGATGCGGGGCGCGTCGGCATCGCGGCGCAGGCCATCGGGGTCGGCCAGGCGGCGCTGGACCTGGCCGTCAGCTACAGCAAGCAGCGGCGGCAGTTCGGGCACCCGATCGCCGAGTTCCAGGCCATTCAGCTGAAGCTGGCCGACATGGCGGTGCAGCTGGACGCCGCGCGCTGGCTGACCTACCGGGCGGCGTGGCTGAACGACCAGCCGGGGCGGCACACGGCCGAGGTGAGCAAGGCCAAGCTCCTGGCGTCGGAGACGGCCGTGCGTTGCGCCGACGAGGCCGTGCAGGTCCATGGGGGGTACGGGTACCTGCGCGAGTACGGCGCCGAGCGGCTGCTGCGGGATGCGCGCATCACGCGGCTCTATGAGGGCACTTCCGAGATCCAGCGGCTGGTGATCGCGGCGGACCTGCTGCGGGGGACGCCGGGGGGAGTCGCTGCAACCGCAGCCATGGATGGCGGAGGCCGTGCGTGAGGCACTGCCACACCCTCCGCGTGAGGGGGGGCGCAGGTGCGGCGGGTGCCGGCAGTCCGGGCGCGGGTGCCCGCCAAGCGAGCATCATGTGGGCGCCACCGCTCCGTGCCAGCTGTGGCGACGGGCGTCGCGGCCGGCGCGCATCGCGAGATGGAGACCACATGCCTGCCCACGTCGCGGGGTACATCCGCGGCTCCCTTCCCGGACGGCAGCCTCCGCCCCCTTGCCGGTGCCACACGACACCGTGCTCGCATCGGTCCTGCACCGCACGGGCGGGGCGGCCTGAGGCGGGCGGGGCGACGGGGTCAGCCGCGATCCGCCCATCCGCCGCCGGAGGGCGCCGCGCGGGAGCCCTTCACCGGGCGCGAGGCACTGGGACGCTGTGCCTGACAAGCGAGATGGCGGCGCGGCCTGCGCGAGAGGGCGTGGCGGGGGACATCACGGGGGGCTGGCGAGGCCGCCCCCCGAAATACACGGCCGTCAGCGCGAGGCTGACGGCCACTCAGCTCAGCTGGCCAGCTGCCAGGGTCGGAGGCCCAGCAGCAATGGGCTGTGCGACAGGGAGCCTGGCGTCGGCAGGCGCTCCCATGTCAGGCGGATGCCCGCCTGCTCGTACGCCCAGCACACCAGGGCCGAGGAGACGATATCGTGCGGATCCAGGCGCCGCGCCAGCGGAATGCGCCCTTCCAGCCGGCGCGCGTCGCGCAGGACCCCGTCGTATCCGTATGGCTCGCCCACCCGCCGCCGGGCGGCGTCGACGGCGTGCCGCACCTGCTCCTCCGTGGCGCCCGCGACCGTGAAGCGCCAGCCGACCGGGGCGTACGCGTCCAGGGGCGCCACGCCCACCTCGTCGATGGCCTCGATCAGCTCGCCGTCACCGACGAGGACGGCGTGCTGGAAACGGTTGTCGCTGGCCCACACCATCAGCAGCCCCAGCGGGTCGCGCACGTCGACCTCGCCCTCGCAGAGCAGGATGTCGCCGGGCCGCAGATCTTCCGAATGGTACACGTCCGCTCACCTCGATCGTCCACTCTGGGCCGCGGGAGCCATCGTGCGCAGCCGCGCCTCCAGCTCGGATGGCGGCTCCGCCGCCGCCAGCGCCGCCGCGGCGACGGCAGGCAGCGGCTCGGCCAGGCGGTAGCAGACCCACATGCCGCGCCGGTCGTCCACGACCAGCCCGGCGTCCTTCAGCCGCCGCAGGTGCTCGCTGATGGCCGGCTGGCTGATGCCGAGCAGGTCGACCAGCTCGCAGCCGCAGATCTCGCGCACGCGCAGGAGGGCCAGAATCTGCAGCCGCGTCTCATCGCCCAGGGCGCGGCACACGGTCGCCACCGGAGATCGCGCTGACTTCAAGGTAATCACCATTTCGCATTATACCTATTTACTTATGGTTTGGCAAATGACGGGATGGAGTTACGTCGGCGCTTTCAGGCCGAACTGGTTGCGCACCTTGCGTGGGTAGTCGGCCAGAACGGACCGTACCGCCGTCCCAGGGTCGGCCCCGGACAGCACTCGCTCGCCCGGGGCCACCAGCTTCAGCTTCGGGTTCGTCAGCACCCGCACCCGCGGCTGCTCGGCGCCCTTCTCCGTCTGGCCGACCACCACGGCGATCTCGCCCGACTCCAGCACCAGGATGGTGCCTTCTGGGTAGACGGCCACGCGCTGGCTCAGGTAGCGCACCAGCGTGGGGTCGAGCTGCCCAAGCAGCCCCGCCTGCCGCAGCTCGGCCATGGCCGACACCGGCGGCAGGCCAGCGCCGTACGGCCGGTCGCCCGTGATGGTGTCGTACACGTCGGCCACGGCGGCCACCCGGGACCAGGCGTGGATCCGGTCCGCCGCCAGGCCGCGCGGGTACCCCTTGCCGTCCAGGCGTTCGTGGTGCTGAAACGCCATGTGCGCGGCGAGGAGGTGGATCCCCTCCTGCCCCCGCAGCAGCTGGAAGCCGTCCGTCGTGTGCTGCTTGATGCGCTCGAACTCGCCGGGTTCCAGCTTGCCCGGCTTGTTGACCAGGTCGAGGTAGTAGATCTTCCCGACGTCGTGCAGCAGGGCGCCGATGCCCAGGTGCCGCAGGTCCTCGCGCTCCAGGGCCAGCATGGCGGCCAGGATGACA
>JAJYVM010000102.1 GCA_021792015.1 Bacillota bacterium
GCCGCCCCCAGGTCCGCCAGCACCGCTCGCACGGTCGCCTCCGGCACGGCCTGGCCCACGGCCACCGCGCCCGCGCGCAGCGGCAGGACCCAGCGCAGCTGGCCCGCGCGCGTCTTCTTGTCGTGCACCATGGCGGCCAGCAGCTGCTCGCGCCCGATGCCCGCCGGCAGCCGCGTGGGGAGCCGGGCCGCCTCGAGCAGCCGGATCAGCCGCTCCTGGTCGGCCGCCGCCCAGCCCGAGCCCTGACGCCGGGCGATCTCCCCGGCCGCCACCAGGCCGACGGCCACGGCCTCGCCGTGGTGCAGGCGGCCATAGCCGGCCACGGCCTCCAGGGCCTGGCCGAGGGTGTGGCCGAGGTTCAGGCACTGGCGGGCGCCGGACTCCTCCCGCTCGTCCCCGGCGACCACGGCCGCCTTGATCCGCACCGAGCCCGCCACCACGCGCGCCAGCACGGCGGGGTCCGCCGCGAGGGCCCGCGGCAGCGCGGCCTCCACCTCGTCGAGGTAGGCGGCGTCGGCCATCAGGCCGTGCTTGATCACCTCGGCCAGGCCGCAGCGCAGCTCCCGCCGCGGCAGGGTGGCCAGGGTCGCCACGTCTCCCCAGCACAGCCGCGGCTGGTGGAAGGCCCCGATGAGGTTCTTGCCGAGCGGGTGGTTGACGGCCACCTTGCCGCCGACGCTGGCGTCCACCTGGGCCAGCAGCGTCGTCGGCACCTGACAGAACGCGACCCCGCGGAAGAGGGTCGCGGCCACGAAGCCGGCGAGGTCGCCGACCACCCCGCCGCCCACGGCCACCACCCACGACCCGCGGTCGAGGCCCCCGGCGATGGCCGCGTCGTAAAGGCGCGCCGCCTGGCGGAGCGATTTGCTGCGCTCGCCGGCCGGCACGGTGGCGGGCACGGCCGTGAAGCCGGCCCGGGCCAGCGACTCGGCCGCCGCCGCGCCGTAGCGCGACACCACACCCGCATCGGACACGAGCAGCACCCGCCGCCCGTGACCCAGGGCCGCCAGCGCCTCCCCCAGCCCGCCGAGGATGCCGGCGCCGACGACGACGTCATATCCGCGCTCGCCAAGCGCCACGCGCACGCGCTCCGCCGCCGCCGTCACCTCCGCAACGCCCCCTCCCGCTCCGCACGCCGGAGCGCCTCCGCCGCCTGCCGGGCCGCATCCGCCGGCGCGCCGGCCGCGACGGTCAGATCCGCCACCTCGCGGTACCACGGCCCGCGGCGCTGAAGGTCGTCGCGCAGCACCGCGACCGGATCCGCCACCTGCAGCCGCGGTCGGCTGGCGGCTTGCGCAGCAAGCCGCCGCCACAATTCCTCAGGCTCGGCCCAGAGCAGGACCACCACGGCGCCCCCGTCCCGCAGGGCCGCCCGGTTGTCCGGCCGCACCACGATGCCGCCGCCCGTTGCGACCACCCGGTCGCCGAGGTCCAGCACCGCGCGCAGGGCGGCCGCCTCGCGCCCGCGAAAGCCCGCCTCGCCCTCCCTGGCGAAGATCTCGGCCACGCTGCCGCCCGCGTCGGCCTCTACCCATTCATCGGTGTCGACGAACGGCCGACGTAGGGCCGCCGCCGCCAGCCGCCCGACCGTGGACTTGCCGCTGCCCATCGCGCCCACCAGGACGAGGTTCACCGCTCCGCCACCCGGGCGAGGTAGGCGTCGAGGTTGCGCCGCACCTCGCCCAGGCTGTCGCCGCCCGTCTTCTCCAGCAGGGCCTGCGCCAGCACGAAGGCGACGGCCGCCTCGCCGATGACGCTGGCCGCGGGCACCGCCGTCGTGTCCGAGCGCTCGTAGGCCGCCTCCACGGCCTCGTGGGTGCGGATGTCCACGCTGCGGAGGGGCCGCGGCAGGGTGGAGATCGGCTTGAGCGCGGCCCGCACCACCACCGGCTCGCCGTTGGTCATGCCGCCCTCGATGCCGCCGGCGCGGTTGCTGCCGCGCGCGTAGCGGCCCTCCCGGTAGAAGATCTCGTCGTGGACCTGCGAGCCGGGCCGCTCGGCCACGCCGAAGCCCAGGCCGATGCCCACGCCCTTGACGGCCGGGACGCTCATCAGCGCCTGCGCCAGCAGCCCGTCGAGGCGCCGGTCGTACGCCGCGTGCGTGCCGAGGCCCGGCGGCACCCCCTCGGCCACGACCTCGAAGACCCCGCCCAGGGTGTCCTTGCTCATCATGGCGTCGCGGATGGCCGCCTCCATGGCGGCGGTCGCGCCGGGATCGACGCAGTACACGGAGGATTCGGCGGCCCGCGCCGCGATCTCGGCCACGCCAAGGCCATCGGCCGGGGGCGCCTCCACCGGCCCGATGCGCACCACGTGGCCGGCGATGCGGATGCCGACGGCCTCCAGCAGCTGCAGGCAGATGGCGCCGACCGCCACCTTCATCGCCGTCTCGCGGGCGCTGGCCCGCTCCAGCACGTCGCGCAGGTCGTCGCGGTCGAACTTCAGCCCGCCCGCCAGGTCGGCGTGGCCCGGGCGCGGCCGCGTGAGGGCCCTCTCCGCCGCCTTGGCGGGGTCGACGCTGGCGGGGTCGGCGCCCAACACCCCCTGCCAGTTGGCGAAGTCTCGGTTCTCGATGCGGATGCCGATGGGGCTGCCGATGGCCTCCCCGGCGCGCACGCCGCAGAGCAGCTCGGCGTGGTCGCGCTCGATCTTCTGGCGGCCGCCGCGGCCGTAGCCCCCCTGGCGCCGGTGCAGGTGGCGGTCGATGAGCTCGGGCAGCACGGGGGCGCCGGCGGGCATCCCCTCCAGGATCCCGAGCAGGGCCGGCCCGTGGCTCTCGCCGGCGGTGAGGTAACGCAGCATGCCCCTTGATCCCTCCGCGATGACGGCAGCGTCGGCCGGACGCGCGATGTGGGTCCGCACCGGCCCGGAGCCACGGATGGCGCCAGGGCGGCGGAACGCAGCCGGCGCGCGCGGCCGTCGCGCACGAGTGGTTCCGATGGGGATTTTCGCACAGCCGGCGCGCGCACGCCTGCTCGACCGCCCGGACCGGCCGCTCGGGACGGAGTCGGCCGAGCTGCGTGGGGGATGGTGGAGAAGACCGGGAGAAGACCGGGAGAAGACCGGAAGAACAATCGGAAGAAGCACCGGAAGAAGACCGGGAGAAGCCCGGAAGAAGACGATCGGCGCACCCGGTCCGGCCGCCGCCACGTGGCGCACGGCGGTGGTGCGGAAGAGGTGGTGTCAACTGCTGCCTGATTTGCCTGACAAACCGCGACAGCCGTAGTTCGTGCCGCCCCAATCCGGCTTGCGCCGGTTGCCCCTGGTTCCTTCCCGCATGCCGGGCGAGGAGCCGACCCCATACGCATGAGTGGAGTCGACGGGCCATTGGGAGTCGTCCCGCGCCTCTCGCGGCAAGCCGCTTTGCGCACTCACGCGGGACCAGCAACCAGCCCCACCACTGGCCAGCGCCTTCCGACACTGGCCGCAAGGGCATCAGGCCGCAGGGGCATCCGTCGTTGACCTGACGTTAGCCCCCACCGTCTCCGGTGAGCCCTCTCGGCTCGCGGCTGCGCCGGCCTTTCGGCCACGGCTTGCTTCGGCGGCCCGCTTCTCTTCGGCGGTCGGGTAGCGAAAAACCCGCTGCCACTTCCGCTGGAGGTTCAAGGCCGCCACGATGTTCGCGTCGCCCGTCCAGCCACAGTGCCCGCAGCGGAAGCGGCTTGGATAGCCGCGCCCATCCGGCGAGAACCTCTCGCCGAGATGGCTGCAGTGCGGGCAGGCTTGACTGGTCCAGGCGGGGTTCCGTTCGACCACCAGGATCCCGTGACATAGGGCCAGGTGCCGCACGTGTGCCAGCACCTTGCCGCGCAGCCAGTACGCGCGCTTGCGGTTCGTCCTCCGACTCCAGGACAGGCCCCGTTCCGGGCGGTACGGTCTCAAGTGCTCGAAGATCAACACCTGCAGCCCAGCGGCGACCGCCCAAGCCACTATGGCCGCCGCCACCCGCCAGGCCACCGCAGCATCCAGGTCGGCGATGTAGCGCCAGAGACCTGCGTTGCTCCGCTCACCTTTGATCGGTCGGCCGCTCCGCTTCTGCCGCCGCGCGACCTTCTGCAACACTTTCTCGCGCTTGGCGTTCTCGCGGGCGTGCCAGACGGTGCGGATGCCTCGGCAGTGCGGCCCCTCCCATGCAGCCGCGGCAGCGCTGTCCGCGTTGAGGTCGATGGTGCCAACCTTCAGGTCTGGCTCGGCCAGGCGGCGGGTCTCGGCCTTGCCTGCGATGGGCGTGCGCTTCTCGAACGGTAGGTGGAGCCACCAGCCATCCTGCTTGTGGATGATCGTGGGGCATTGGGCCACCCAGACTCCCGGCGCCGGGCGCAGGGCCTCCCGTTCCTCGTCGGTGCGGTGCTTCCGGCCTGCCGCGGCCATCCGCTGCTTCTGCTCGGCACGTGCGGCGGCGACCCGTTCCCGCTCCCGATCAGATTCCTGCAGCAAGGCATCCAGGTAAGAGGGGGCCTGCACGGGGAGGTTTGCCCATTCCCATCGGGCCCCATCCTTGACCTTCAGGCGCACAAAACCTCGGCGATAGTCGCCAAGGCGGACCTTGGCCATTTGCCCGTAGGCCATCAGGTGGGGGTGTGGGCGGGGCGGCTTAGGCTGCCGCCCCCGGCGCTTGGGGCCCGCCTTCTCCCAACGCCGCAGGTTGCTCAGGTACGCCTGCACGGCGCCAGAGGCTGCATGAATCGCCGCACGCCGCAGGTCCCTGGGACAGTCAGGGCAGGCCACCTCGAAGTCGCGCTCCGGGGGGATGTGGGGATGCGCCGACGTCGCCATCGTCACCGACTCCGCCCAGGTCAGCCGGTCCTTCTCGCTCCATGCGGCTTCTTTGGTCGTGCCCGCTTCGGGTCCGCTCCGCAGTAGCTTGCGGGCCTCAAACACCCCTGGGTGGTCGAGGAAGATGCCTGTGTAGAAGGCGACTGCACGATCCCACACCGCAGTCGTGGCCCCCAGGGACGCGATCTTGCCAGGATTGGTGGAGGGGGAGATCCGGATACGCACCGTGCGCACAGCCGGCACGCACTTCTGCTCAGCCGGCAAGCCCCTCCGCCTCCTTCGCCGCCTCTTGGACCTTCCGCCGGAACTGCTGCGACCGGCTTCCGTACAGGCGGGCGGCGAAACAGGTCACGATGGCCAGCATGTCGGCCACCAGCTCCTGGGTTGCGTCTACCGCCACCGGACCATCGAGGACCTCGACCCGGACCCCGTGGGCCTGCAGCGCCTCGACCACATAGGCGAAACCGAAGCGCGCCAGGCGATCCTTGAACTCGATCAGCACGACGTCGATTTCGCCATCGGCGGCCATCCGAAACAGGCGGCGAAGCCCTCGGCGCTTCTCGTTCAGGCCACAAGCCCGCTCGGCCACCGCAGCCGTAACCTCATAACCACGATCCGCTGCCGCCGCCACCAAGCGATCCTTCTGCCGCTGCAGGTTGCCCGCCTCTACCTGCTTCTCGGATGAAACCCGAGCGTAGACACCGCAGCGTTCCTTGCCACCGGACCTCGACCGCAGCAGGGCATCAATATCCCGCGACGAGAACCGGCGCTACCCGCTGTGCAAACGAGTGACCGGCACCAGCCGCCCGACCGCCTCCCAGCGGTAGATCGTGCGGACAGAGATGCCCAGTTGTTTCGCCGCCTGCCCCGTCGAGAGCACCCGTTCCCCTGCCATATAGGCATCATCCGATCAGTGGCAGGCGATTTCAAGGCCAAATGTCAACCCCACGACGCGCCCCTCCGCCAACCGGACGGCTTGGAAGCGGTCGGCGAGCGCGTCTCGCCACCGCCGGTGCGTGGTCGCTTGGCGGAGGTCCAGCAGCCCGGCGCGCGCCAGCAGGAGGGCGCCGGTGAAGACCGATGCCACGATCGAGGCACGCCCCGCCTGATGGCGGACGGAAGCGACCAGCGGACCACGTGGCCGCCGGCGCGGGCGTACGCGGCCAGGGCGTCGTCGCCGCCTCCGTTGGGCGGATAGATGGCGCGAAAGTCGGCCAGGCGAACGGCCCCCCAGGCGACCCCCCGCTCCGTGACCATGGCGAAGGCCTGGCGCTGCGCCTGCCAGAGCCCCCCAGGCCGCAGTCACCGCGAATGCCAGGAGGAGGGCGCGGGCGGTCGTCCCGGCCCGGATTCCCCAGCCTCCCCGGGCAAGATGGCGCCTTGCGCGATCGTCGTCGCGACCCCCACCGCCCGGCCACAGCACGGCGCCCACGAACTCGCGCGTCTTGTCCCCGACCCTATTGCCAAATCGGGCCGGCGGGCATATGGTCAAATATAGTCAGACCACTGGAGAGAAGGCGTCGCACATGACGTTGGATCCTTTCTCCGAGGCTGTGGCGCATGCGGCCGAGACCGTCGGCCCGTCCGTCGCCTGGGTCGGCCGCGCCGGCGACAGCGGCGTCGGTTCGGGCGTCGTCTGGGACAGCCACGGCCATGTCGTGACAAACGCGCACGTCGTCGCCGACGCGCGGGCCCTGGAGGTGGCCCTGCCCAGCGGCCAGCGCTTCGCGGCGCGGCCCGTGGGCGTCGACCCGCTGCTCGACCTCGCGGTGGTCCGCGTGCAGAGCACGGTCGCCTCGGAGTTGCGCCCCGCCAAGTTCGGGGACTCGGATGCCCTGCGCGTCGGCCAGGGCGTGATCGCGCTCGGCAACCCGCTGGGCTTTTCCTGGACCGTTACGCTGGGCGTGGTCAGCGCGCTCGAGCGCTCGCTGGTGGAGCCGAACGGCGCCCTGCTCGACGGCCTGATCCAGACCGACGCCGCCATCAACCCCGGCAACAGCGGCGGCCCGCTGGCCACGCTCTCGGGCGAGGTGGTCGGCATTACGACCGCGATGATCATGGGCGGGCAGGGGCTCGGCTTCGCCATCCCGGCCAGCGCCGTGAAGCAGCAGATCGCCGAGATGCTGGCGGGCCGCCGGCCACGCCACCCGTGGCTGGGGATCGTCGGCCAGGCGGAGGTCGTCCCGCCCGCCGTGGCGCGCGCCCTGGAGCTGCCGGCCGACCGCGGCGTGCTGGTGACCGACATCGTGCCCGACGGCCCGGCGGAGCGCGGCGGCCTGCGCCCGATGGACTTCATCGTCTCCGTCAACGGCCGCGCCGTCTCCACCCCGAGCGGCATCCGGCGGGCCCTTGGCTCGGCCGATGCCGCCGATGTGGACGTGCTGCGCGGCGCCAAGCGCCTCACGCGCCGGATCCGCGTGGCCGAGCGGCCGCGCGTCTGATCCTGCGCAGCTGAGGTCCATGCGGAAGGGGGCGGCCACCGGCCGCCCCCTTTTCCTACCCTTCGCGCACAAACCGCGTCCTGGCGCGGTGCACCTCGTGCATGTGCCCCTCCGCCCACCGGCACAGCGTGCTCAGCGGCTCGATCAGCGTGGCGCCCAGCTCGCTCAGGGCGTAGTCCACCCGCGGCGGCACGACCGGGTGCACATTCCGCTCGACCAGCCCGTCCCGCTCCATGCGCCGCAGCGTCTGCGTCAGCATCTTCTGCGAGATGCCCCCGACCGTGCGCTGCAGCTCGCTGTACCGGAGCGTGCGGCCGGCCAGGGCGTAGACGACGATCACCGACCACTTGTCCGCCACGAGGTCGAGCACCTCGCGCGAATCACAGCAGGGGTCCAGCACGTTGGGCCCGCGGTGGCTGCCGCCCGGCTCCGCCGTTCGGGCGGGAGCAGCCGATCCGCCGGCCGCGCCCCCCGCCGCCGCGCCTCCCGGCAACATGTCCCCGGGCACCGCGGCGCCCGCCTGCGCCGCCTCGGTCGCCCCGCGCGCCCGCGCCGCATCCCCGGCTTCCCTGTCGAGCACTCGCGCCATGCCCCGCGCCGCCCCCGTTCCCGCGCGCCAGCGCCTGCGCCGCCGCGCGGCTTCAGCCCCAGTATCCCACCCTCGCCGGGCTGGCGGTAGCGGCAGGTGGCGGCCGGCGGCGGCAGGTTCCCCGCCGGCTGGAGTCGTACTTCCAGGAGCAAGCGAGGTGTTTGCCGTGCCGGATGTTGCGGACCTCAAGCGGCGTGCCTGTGCCGTGGTCGACCAGCTGGCGCCGCGCCTGATCGAGCTCAGCCACCGGATCCACGATAACCCCGAGTTCCAATTCGAAGAGGTCAAGGCCTCGGCCTGGCTGGCGGAGTTTCTCGGCAACGAGGGGCTGCCCGTCGAGCTGGGCGCCGCCGGAATGCCGACCGCCTTCTTCGGTAAAAAGCGCGGCGGCGACGGGCCCACCGTGGCCCTGGTCGCGGAGTACGACGCCCTGCGCGGCCTCGGCCACGCATGCGGGCACAACATCCTGGGCACATCGAACGTGGGCGCGGCCGTCGCGGTGAGCCGCCTGATCGGCGAGATCGGCGGCACCGTCGAGATCTTCGGCACCCCGGCCGAGGAGGGCGGCGGCGGCAAGATCCCCTTCGTCAAGGAGGGCTACTTCAGGGACGTGGCCGCGGCCGTCTCCATGCACCCGCAGGGCGGCGGCCGGCCCGCTGGCGTCAACGGCCGCTGCCTGGCCGTGATCCCGTTCGTCTTCAAGTTCTACGGCAAGCCGGCCCACGCCGCCGGCAACCCGCACGACGGCCGCAACGCCCTGGATGCCCTGATCCAGACCTTCAACGGCATCAACGCCATGCGCCAGCACGTGCGCTCGGACGTCCGCATCCACGGCATCATCCGCCACGGCGGCGAGGCCGCCAACGTGACGCCCGACTTCACCCAGGGCGAGTTCCTGGTGCGCGCGCCCTCGGCGGTGGACGTGCGGGCCGTGGCCGACCGCGTGCGCGCCTGCGCCGAGGCGGGCGCCCTGGCCGCGGGCTGCCGCGTGGAGATCGAGGAGGGCCCGTTCTACGAGGACATGGTGCCGAACGCCCCGCTGAACACGGCCATGCTCAAGAACATCGAGGCCCTTGGCCTGCCGTCGGTGCCGCCGACCGATGCCGTGGGGATGTTCGGGACCGACCTCGGCAACGTCAGCCGTGCCTGCCCGACCGTGTCGGCGTCGGTGAACATCGCCGGACCGGGCGTCCACCCGCACCAGCACGAGTTCGCCGTGGCCGCCGCCTCGCCCGAGGGCGACCGCGCGGTGATCGACGCGGCGAAGATCATGGCCATGACCGCGATCGACGTGCTCACCGATCCGGCCCTGCGCGAGCAGGCGGCCGCCGACTTCCGGGCCGCCATCTGAGGGCTGCGTGAAGGGGCGCGCGGACGCGCGCCCCCACAAAATCGGTTCCGTTGAGGTGCGCCATGTCAATTGAGACGGACGTCCGGAGCCGCGCGTTTCCCGCGGTCGACAAGATGGCCGACGCGCTGCTCGATCAGACCATCGCCATCGCCGCCGTGCCGGCCTCCCCGTACGGGGAGCAGGAGCGGGGGGCCTTTCTGCTGCAGCGGTTCCGCGAGGTTGGCCTCGCCGACGTCCAGCAGGACGAGGTCGGCAACGTCATCGGCCTGCGCAAGGGCACCGGCGGCGGGCCGCGGATCCTGCTGGCGGCGCACATGGACACGGTCTATCCGAAGGGCACCGACTTCACCCCGCGCCGCGACGGCAGCCGGGTGCACGGCCCAGGCATCCGCGACAACTCGGCCGGCGTCGGCGTGCTGCTTGGCATGGTGCAGGCCCTCGACGCGGCGGGCATCCAGACGCCCGGCGACCTTGTCGTGTGCTCGAACGTGGGCGAGGAGGGGCTCGGCAACCTGCGCGGGATGCGCGCCCTGATGGAGGCCTGGGGGAGCAGGTGTGATGCGGTGCTCGTCGTCGACGGCGATCTGTCGGGGGTCGTGCACGCGGGGATCGGCAGCACGCGCCTGCGGGTGAAGATCACCACGCCGGGCGGCCACAGCTACGGCAACTTCGGGGCGCCGAACGCCATCCACATCATGGGGCGGATCATCGCCGACTTCTCGGCGCTCAGGGTGCCGGAGCGGCCGCGCACCACGTACAACGTGGGCACCATCGCCGGCGGCATCTCCGTCAACAGCATCGCCGCCTCGTGCGAGGCGGTCATCGACATGCGCTCCGTCGAGATGGGGCCGCTGGAGGCGGTCGAGGCCTCGCTGCGCGAGATCGTGGCGCGCCACGGGCGGGGGGCGGACGTCAAGGCCGACATCGAGGTGCTGGGCCGGCGGCCGGTCGGCTCGATCCCGGCCGATCACCCGCTGGTCAAGCTGGTGGCGGAGGCGCACAGGGCCGTGGGGCTGCCCGTGCGGTCCGAGCCAAGCAGTACCGACGCCAACATTCCCCTGGCGATGGGCATCCCGGCGGTCTGCACGGGCGCCAGCCAGGGCGGGGCGGTGCACTCGCCGACGGAGTACCTGGACGCCGATTCCCTGGTGCCGGGCGCCAAGTCGCTGCTCATGGCCGTGGCGCTGGTGCAGGACCGCTTCCCGGCGAAGAAGGGCTGAGCCGGGGCGGGGTCCGGCGGCCGGGGCGGTCGGGGGGCGCGCATCTGGCCCTGGCTGTCGCCGCCTGTCTGGATCCGGCTTTGAGGCCACCCGCCGTGGCACAGTGCTCGCCGGGGAGGCGCGGAGGCCGTGCGGAGCGTCCCCCGCGCCATGTGGCTCGTGGCGGTGGGAGCGGCCGTCAACAGCTTGGGTATGGGCTTCTTCTGGCCGCTCACCACCGCCATCTAGGTGCACCAGGTGCTGGGCCAGTCCATGACGGTGGCCGGCGCCGTGCTCACGGTGCAGGCCGGGGCGGGGCTGGTGGGCTCCGCCTTGGGC